>NZ_AP027262.1:3162500-3411321 GCF_036322605.1 Erythrobacter sp. Dej080120_24 | reverse complement strand
GAGGGTGACCCGTCGCCTACTCTGTAAGACCCCCGGACTGTCCCGCTCCGGGTGAGAGGCAACTAAAGCCCCGGCAGCGGATGAGCGCAAGCGCGGAATTGCAATAAAATTTAAATATTCTTGTTGACTCGGCGCAACCCCGCAGACTTCCGTTCAAGTCATTGAAAAATCGGGATATGGCCAGTTCAGGCGGCGCGAATCGCGGGAATTCCTGACATTCTTGGCCCGCGTCGCTGTCACATTCGTCGCAAAGCAAAAGGGCCGCGCCCGCAGACACGACCCTTAACCGTATTGGCTGTCCGAAGACAGCATGGATTTTGTCAGCGCTGCGCCCGAATCACGGGCGCGATTGCCGAATCAGAGAGCGGCAACCCGCTTCGTCAGGCGCGACATCTTCCGCGCGACGGTGTTCTTGTGCATCACCCCGCGAGCCACGCCGCGGGCGAGTTCCGGCTGAGCAGCCTTCAGCGCAGCAGCCGCTGCATCCTTGTCGCCAGCTTCACATGCGGCTTCGACCTTCTTCACGAAGCTGCGGATGCGGCTCATGCGCGCACCGTTGATTTCGGCGCGGCGATTGTTGCGACGGATGCGCTTACGGGCTTGCGGCGTATTGGCCATAACTGTTTTCTGTCTCGCGTTCTGTTCGGGCCGCGTCAGGCGACCGGATGAAATCTGGATTTGTCCGAAAAACGGCGATTCACCGCCGGAAAGCGGCGCACATAGTCGCGGCAGCGCGAATCGTCAAGAAATCCCTCACTTCTGGCATTTCGGGCAGAACCAGGTGCTGCGCCCACCTTGCGCGATGCGGCTGATCGTTCCGCTATCGGCGCGGCGGCACGGCTCCCCGGTGCGACCGTAAACGTCGAAGGAGGTCGCGAAATACCCCAATTCCCCGTCGGGCGCGGCATAATCGCGCAAGGTCGAGCCGCCGTCGCGGATCGAGGCTTCGAGCACGTCGCGGATCGCCGGTACCAGCCGTTCAAGCTGCGGCCCCGTGACCTTGCCACCGGGCTTGGTGGGGCGGATACCTGCGCGCCACAGCGCCTCGCACACATAGATATTGCCAAGCCCCGCGACGATTCGCTGATCGAGCAGGCACAGCTTGATCGATTGCACCTTGCCCTTGAGCGCGGCCTTCAGGTGGCGGGCGGTCAGGCCCGGCCCCAGCGGCTCCGGGCCGAGCGCGGCGAATTGCGGCCATGCGTCGAGCGTATCGGTGGTGACCAGATCGACCGATCCGAACCGTCGGGGATCGTGCAGCGCGAAGCTGTGGCCGGCTGTTTCCAGCAACAGGTGATCGTGCTTTTCGGGCTGCTCGGGATCGATCCGCCAGCGCCCGCTCATGCCCAGATGGAAGATCATGGTCGCGCCGCGATCGAGATGGATCAACCCGTATTTCGCCCGACGTGACAGCCCCGTCACCTGCGCGCCCGTCATCACCTGCACCAGTTCAGGCGGGAAAGGACGGCGCAGATCGGCGCGGTTGAGCGTCACCCGCTCGATCCGCTCTCCGTCAAGGAACCGCGCCAGACCGCGGACCGTTGTTTCGACTTCGGGCAATTCAGGCATGTTCATGCCCTTATCACCCTTTGCGCGTCGCACAATTCCATCTAGGGGATCGGTATGACTGACAGCACCCCAATGACGGACGGAGAAGGCGGCACCGTCTCCTTCGGCTATGAAAACGTCACCCCCGAGGAAAAGACCCGCCGCGTGGGCGAGGTCTTCACCAGCGTGGCGAAGAAGTACGACATCATGAATGATGTGATGAGTTTCGGCATGCATCGCGGGTGGAAGGACCGTTTCGTCAAGCGGGTCAAACCGCAACCGGGTGAGAATATTCTCGATATGGCCGGCGGCACCGGCGACATCGCTTTCCGCATGGCCGATCGGGGTGCGAATGTCACCGTGGCCGATATCAATCAGGACATGCTTGATGTCGGGGCCGAGCGCGCGATGGAGCGCGACGAGGCAGAAGGCGCAGGCAGCCTCGTCTTTTCGAACCAGAACGCGGAAGAAGTGACTTTCGCGTCCAACACCTTCGATGCCTACACCATCGTCTTCGGGATCCGGAACGTCACCTTCAAGGACAAGGCGCTGGCCGAGGCCTATCGCGTCCTGCGGCCCGGCGGACGGTTTTTCTGCATGGAGTTTTCCGTCACCGACTGGTCGGGCTTCCGCGAGATTTACGATCTCTACTCCATGCACGTGATGCCGCGCATGGGGCAGGTCGTTGCGGGCGACACCGAAAGCTATCGCTATCTGGCCGAATCGATCCGCAAATTCCCCCGCGCGCCCGAATTCGAGGCGATGATCCGCTCGGCCGGATTTGTGAACACCAAGGCCGAGATCATCCTTGGCGGTGCTGTCGCGATCCATTCGGGATGGAAAGTCTGAGCGCATGACCGCTCCTGCGACGCATCTTTTCCGCCTTGCGCGGTGGGGCATCACGCTGGCCCGCCGCCGCGCGCTGGTGGGGATCGAGGAAGACCCGAACGCACCAGCCCCCGTCCGGCGGCTGGCGCGCCTTGCACGGCTGGCGACCTTCACTTCGAAGAAGGGCACGCGCGATTACGCCGGGGCATTCCGCGCCATCGGCCCGGCCGCGATCAAGCTGGGGCAATCTCTCGCCACCCGGCCCGATCTGGTCGGCGAAGAGGCGGCGCACAATCTGCTGAGCCTGCAGGACAATCTGCCGCCGGTTTCCTTCGACAAGATCAAGGCCGCGATCGAAGCGAGTTTCGACCAGCCGATCGAGGCATTGTTTTCCGAAATCGATCCGAACCCGGTCGGCGCGGCCTCGATCGCGCAGGTCCATCGCGGTATCACCACGGACGGCCGCAAGGTCGCCGTCAAAGTGCTGCGCCCCGGCATCCGCGAGAAATTCGCGCGCGACATCCAGACCTATGAATGGGCCGCCGCCCATGTCGAGGCGATGGGCGGGGAGGCGATGCGTCTGCGCCCGCGCCTGACCATCGCCAACTTCAAGCGCTGGACCAATTCCGAGCTCGATCTGCGCCGCGAAGCAGCCTCCGCCAGCGAACTGGCCGAGGAAATGAACGGCGTGGGCGGCTATCGCATTCCCGAAATCGACTGGGATCGCACCAATGGCCGGGTGATGACGATCGAATGGGTCGACGGGATCAAGATTTCCAAGCGCGACGAACTCGTCGCCGCCGGACACGATCTTGAAGCGATTGCCGAACGGCTGGTGATCAGTTTCCTGACTCAGGCGATCAGCGCCGGTTTCTTCCATGCCGACATGCATCAGGGCAATCTGTTCGTCGAAGCGGACGGCACCATCGTTGCCATCGATTTCGGCATCATGGGCCGGATTGATCGGCGTGCGCGCCAATGGCTTGCCGAAATCCTCTATGGTTTGACCACGGGCAATTACAAACGCGTCGCCGAAATCCATTTCGAGGCGCAGTATGTGCCGAGCTATCATTCGGTCGGAGAATTCGCGACCGCGCTGCGCGCCGTGGGCGAACCGATGCGCGGCAAGCCGGTGAAGGAATTGTCGGTCGGCCAGATGCTCGACGGGCTGTTCGCGATCACCCGCGATTTCGACATGCAGACCCAGCCGCACCTGCTGCTGCTGCAGAAGACGATGGTGATGGTCGAAGGGATCGCGACGCAGTTGAACCCCGACATCAACATGTGGGACACCGCCGCACCCTATGTGCGCAGCTGGATCCGCGACGAGCTGGGGCCGGAAGCGGCGGTTGCCGACCGGATCAAGGAAGATACCGAAACGCTGTTCCGCCTGCCGGGCCTGATCCGGCGGCTGGAAGAGAAATTCCCGCCCAAGGGCGGCGCGCCGGAACCTCCGCCGCTGCCGGAGATCAAGCTGCTGACCGATCGCCGCGAAGGATCGGGCGGCGGGTGGCTGGGCTATTTCATCGCCGGACTGGCAGGCGCGGGCGCCGTTTACGCAGCCACACTGGCGGGCTTGCTTTAAGCCTTTTCCGGCAAGACCCGGCTGCCGATCAGTGCCAGGGCCACGGCCAGCGCCTCGACCGTCATTGGCAGGAACCACGCCGCATATGTGCCATCGAGCGCAAGGCTGACCCCGCGCCCGGCCAGGGTGATCCCCATCAACGCCGCAGTGACAAGCAACAGGTCGCCATTGCGCTTCCACGCTCCCAGCAGGAACGCGCCGCCCGATACCCAGAAGAACGCGGTGAAATCCGCACGGATGCTGGACAGGCCCTGCGCCCCATCGGCCACGAGGCCGAAATCGCCCCCGGCAGTGACCGGATCGGTCAGGAAGCCGAAGCCCATCGAAACGAACAGCACGCCCAGCAGGGCCAGCGCGATGCGCAATGCGATAATCATGGATAATCCCCTCTCGCGCCCGCTTATGGCGACGCCCGCTTCTAAGCACAATATTAACCATCGTGGAGCAAGGCGTAGGCTGGACTTGGCGCGGCTGGGGCAGGGCGCTAGGGAGTTTGCGAAAAGCCGTTCGATGGCGTGGTTAGGAGTGTGACGGGGATGGCTTCAACGGGACCAAAGGTGCTGTTGGTCGTGGGTGGCGGGATCGCGGCCTACAAGTCGTGCGAGCTTGTTCGCCTGATGCGCAAGGGCGGGGCCGATGTTACCTGCGTGGTGACGAAAGGCGGGCAACAGTTTGTCACCCCCATGTCGCTCGCGGCGCTCAGCGAAAATCAGGTCTACACCAGCCTGTTCGATCTCAAGAACGAGGTCGAGATGGGGCATATCGAATTGTCGCGCGAAGCCGATCTGATTGTGGTCTGCCCGGCCACCGCCGATCTGATGGCGAAGATGGCGGCGGGCATTGCCGATGACCTCGCGACCACTCTGATCCTCGCCACCAACAAGCCGGTGATGGCGGTTCCCGCGATGAACGTGAAGATGTGGGAACATGAATCGACCCAGCGCAATGTCGAGTGGTTGAAGGATGCGGGCGTCACCGTGCTGCACCCCGATGAAGGGGCGATGGCCTGCGGTGAATTCGGCTATGGCCGCCTGCCTGAACCCAATGCCATCTGGCGCGCGGTCGCCGCGCATTTCGGCATCGAGGTGGAAGACGAAAGCCCCGCGCCCGTGGCTGCGAATGACGCGGTCGAGGCGCTGGAGCCCGAGGATGACAGCTCCACGGGCGGCGGGCTTGGCGGGCTGCTGTCGCGGATCATTCCGCGCTCCACTGCGAAGCGCAGCGCCGAAGAGATCGAAGCCGAAATGGCCGCGCTGGGCCTCGACGAACTGCCCGAGGATGCCGAGGCAGCCGAACTGGTCGAGGAAGAGGACATCGAGTTCAATCCCGACTTCGAAGGTTCGCCGCTAGCGACCAAGGGCAAGGCCGGGGCTGCGCCGCCGACCGATACCGAGGCGATCAATCACGAAGTCGACGATCGCAAATCCGCGCCCGAAGAGGTCGAGGCGAAGAAGCCCGCCCCTGCCAAGATCGCGGCCAAGCAGGCGGCTCCTGCAAAGGCCGAGGCGATCGAAGCCGACGAAGGCGACATCGCCGCCGAGTTCAATCTGGATGCCGGACACAGGCCGCTCGAAGGTCGCAAGGTCCTCGTCACCGCAGGGCCGACCTGGGAATCGATCGATCCGGTGCGCTACATCGCCAACCGTTCGAGCGGGAAACAGGGCTTTGCCATTGCCGCCGCCGCCGCCGCACTGGGCGCGGATGTCGTGCTGGTCGCCGGGCCGGTCGCGCTCAAGACCCCGGCCGGGGTCGAGCGGATCGATGTCGAAAGCGCCGAGGAAATGAGCACCGCCGTCAAACGCGCGCTTCCCTGCGATGCCGCCGTGATGGTGGCCGCGGTGGCCGATTGGCGGCCCAAGGAATATCGCGAAGAGAAGATTAAGAAGCGCGGCTCCGCTCCGCCTGCGCTGATGCTGACTGAAAACCCCGATATCCTCACCAATCTCGCGGCGGCGTCAAACCGGCCGGCGATGGTGATCGGCTTTGCCGCCGAAACCGAAAACGTCGTCGAAAACGCCAAGAAGAAGCGCAAGCGCAAGGCGTGCGACTGGATCATCGCCAATGATGTTTCGGGCGATGTGATGGGCGGCGATGCCAACCGCGTCCACATTGTCAGCGCCGATGGCGTCGAAAGCCTCGACGAAATGCCCAAGGGCGAAGTGGCGATGTCCTTGATGCAGAAAATGGCGGAAGCGCTTGCTGCCGAGGCCGCGCAATGAGCGCACCGGTGAAGGTGGAGCTGAAGCGGCTGCCTCACGGCGAAGGCCTGCCGCTGCCCGCCTATGCCACAGATGGCGCGGCGGGCATGGATGTCGTCAGCGCGGAAGACGTGACGATTGCCCCGGGTGCGCGGCATCCGGTGGCGACCGGCCTTTCGATGGCGATCCCGCAAGGCTACGAAATTCAGGTGCGTCCGCGTTCGGGCCTTGCCTTCAAGCACGGCATCACCGTGCCCAACACGCCCGGCACCATCGACAGCGATTATCGCGGCGAATTGAAAGTGCTGCTGATCAACCACGGGACCGAGGATTTCGCCATCGCGCGCGGAGACCGGGTGGCGCAGCTGGTGCTCGCCCCGGTGGTGCAGGCGGCATGGGCCGAAGTGGACGAACTCGACGCGACCGAAAGGGGCGCGGGCGGCTTCGGATCAACCGGCGGCCACGCGCGTCTGTAATCTTGACCGCCTGTTCGCGATCGGATTAGGCTGTGGGGATCCAACACGGGGTTCTATGTCCGAGATTGTAACCAGCTGATCGGCTCCGGCGTGCTTGTGTGCACGCGAGCCTGATTGCGCCCGGCACGGAGTTGTTCCGTCGCCGCGCTTCAGTTTGGTCTACAATCAGGACAATTCCATTGAACATTTCAAAGCATGAACAGCGCGTGCTGCACGTGCTCGCGCAGGGTGGTAAGATCCAATATGCGCGCGACGCGCACGGCAAGTTTACGACCATCGACTGCTTCAACCGTGACGGCTTTCGGCTGAGCGATTGCACGCTGGAGGTATTCCAGCGTCTCAGGAAGCGCAGGCTGATTAGGAGCCGTGATGGCCAGCCGTATCGCATCACGCGAAAGGGGCTGGAAGCTGTGCGCTCCCAGTTCGACAATCGGTAGGGTAACTACCAGAATCAAAAAGGGCGGCGCTGATCCCTTGCGCCGCCCTTTCCGTCCCATCCAAGGGTATGATCTGCTGCCGGCTCAATCGGTCGGTCTTACGCTCTTTCCGTCTTCGCGGATAGTGATCCGCAGCGTTTCGCCATTGTTGCCGGGAAAATCGGTGAACAGCGCATCGACGAGGTTCGGCACAAGGCTTTGCAGCCGGTTCGAACGGGACACGGCCTGCGCCTGCCCTTCGAACAGGCGTTCACCCGTGGCGGCGTTGTCGATCTTCATTTCCACACCGCTGGTGTAGACGGTGTAGCTGCGCACTTCCGGCCCTGCGAGGAACGGATCGTAGAAGCCAAAGGCATAGCTGCGACGGAAACCGAAGCCGCCAAAGCCGCCCCACGGGCCAAAGAACGGATCGCCCGCAAAGCCGGTGGTGCGAACGCGCTCGCGTCCGTTGTCGACATCATAGTCGAACCGCACCAGCAGGTTCGCCGTTTCCGGCGATGCTGCGCGGTTGTAACCCAGCTTGGCCATTTCGGCGGCTACCAGATCGGCATACATCGCGAATTCAAGACCACCAGCCAGCGCCGGATCGTCTGCCACGACGGCAAAGCTTTGGCCCTGCGGTGCAGGCAGTTGCGCCTGGAAGCGCGATACGTCAGCCTTGAACGAAGGGGCGCAAGCAGCAAGGCCCAACGCGACAGCACCAAGAAGGCCAAGGCGCAAGGTTCGACTCATAGGGGTAGAGCGCTTTTTCATTTCACGGATGATCATGGCATATCCTCAGTCAATTCGCCAGCGCGTCGTATGCAACACGACTGCGCCTTTACGCTAAGCCAGCGACCTGTTGCCCTACCCCATGCGCGCCGGAATTCCGGCCGGTGACCCTGTTGTGCGACCTGCCACTGTTATGAAACAAGGTAACACCGCGGGCTGAACCACGCTTTAACGCAAGTCGGGAACGGTCAGCCGCGCACCAGCCCCAGCGCCTTGTATGCCGCATCAAGCGTTGGCGTGCCACGTTCGCGTGCTTGCGCAGCCCCGCGTGCAAGGATTGCGTCGAGCGCCTCCTGATCGTCCTTCAACTCCATGAAGCGCGCGTTGATGGGCGCGAGCGTTTCGATCAGCACTTCGCCCAGGGCGGGCTTGAAAGCGCCGAAACCCTGCCCGCCGTGCTGGCTGAGCACCTGCTCCGCAGTCTGGCCTGTAAGCGCCGCATAGATGCCGACAAGGTTCTTCGCCTCGGGACGTTCCTCCAGCCCCTTTTCTTCCGAGGGCAGGGGTTCTGGATCGGTCTTTGCCTTCTTGATCTTCTTCATGATCGTGTCGGCATCGTCCGTCAGGCTGATGCGGCTCATGTCCGAAGGATCGGATTTCGACATCTTGGCCGATCCGTCACGCAGCGACATGATCCGCGCCGCAGCGGGCGGAATGTAAGGTTCTGGCAGGGTGAACAGCGGTGCGTCCTCGCTGCAGAAATCATTGTTGAACTTCTGCGCGATGTCGCGGGCGAGCTCCAGATGCTGTTTCTGATCCTCTCCCACCGGCACATGCGTAGCCTGATAAAGAAGCACGTCGGCAGCCTGAAGCACGGGGTATGTGAACAGCGCGACCGACTGGCCTTCGCGGTTCTTGCCCGCCTTGTCCTTCCACTGCGTCATGCGGTTGAGCCAGCCCATCCGCGCCGTGCCGTTCAACAGCCATTGCAGTTCGGCATGGGCCGGAACCTGCGCCTGGTTGAACAGCACGGTCTTTGCAGGGTCCACTCCGCAGGCGACCAGCGTGGCGACCATTTCGCGCGTGTTCTGCGTCAGTTCGGCGGGGCTGTGAGGCTGCGAGATCGCGTGCAAGTCGGCAAGGAAGATGAAGCATTCGCCGCCCGCTGCATGGGCTTCATCCTGAAGCTTCACATAGTTGACGATAGCGCCGAGGTAATTGCCGAGATGCGGCTTGCCCGTCGGCTGGATGCCGGAAACGACTCTCATTTTGGGATACTCTCTTTGTAACTGGATTGAAGCTGCGGTGCTCAGATTATGAGCTCGCAAGCCATCGCCCGATTGGCCAGTAAGGGGCCGCCCGCCCGCGCAGCACGAAGCGTGCCGGGGCTGAACCTGAAAAGAGATGCGAACCAGTCATGGCCCCAGCCAATAGCACAGCCGCCCACGGGGGCAAGATCACTCGGGCGCCGTGGGAGCCTGTTTGCGGGTCAGCGTAGCGATGCGCTGACGGTCGATCGCGCCAACTGCGAAAGCGATGCCGAAATAGACCACCACCGCCGCTCCCACGAGCGCAAGCAGCGCGCCAAGCCGGGCGAACAGCCCGGCGGAATACCAGCCCGTCAGGATATCGCTGGTGTAGAACAAGACCGCGCCCATCGCCGCTGCAGCCAGCACCTGTCGCGAAATCCTGAACAGCAGCACGCCGGGCACGCGGTAATGTCCGCGCATGGCCAGCACCACCAGCAGGAAGCCGACGTTGATCCACGCCCCGATCACGCTGGCAAATGCGACACCGACGACACCGTAACTGTCCAGCAGCGCGAAGTTGAAGGTGATGAACACCGCCAGAGAAATGAACGCCGCCACCACCGGGGTGCGCGTATCGGCGCGGGCGTAGAAATTCGGAACCAGCACCTTCACCAGCACATAGGCGGGCAGGCCCATCACCAGCGCGGCCAGCACCTGCCCGGTGGACGCCGCATCAGCCAGATCGAAGCGTCCGCCCTGAAATATCATGGTGACGAACGCCTCGGCGCAAATTGCCAGCGCGACCGCGGCCGGGATCGTCAACAGCATTGCCAGTTCGATCGCATCCGACTGGATCCGGTCCGCGCCTTCCTTGTTGCCGGTGCCGACGAACTTGCTCAGCGTCGGCAGGATCGCGGTTGACAGGGCAATGCCGATGATCCCCAGCGGCAACTGGTTCAGCCGGTCGGCATAATTCATGTAGCTGACCGATCCGTCCTCAAGCTGGTTGAGGAAGTATAGCTGCACCAGCGTGTTGATCTGATACGCGCCGCCTCCAATGGCTGCGGGCAGGGCGATGATGCCCAGCCGTTTCACTTCGGGGGTGATGCGCGGCAGCCGCATCTTCACCTCGAACCCTTCGACCCGGACCCAGTAGTACAGCCATGCCAGCTGCATCACGCCCGCGCCTGTCACCGCCCATGCAATGCCATAGGCGACTTGCTCGACGCTTGCCCCGGTGTTGGACGCAAACCATTCGCCCGTCAGCAGCGCGGCAATCAGCACGATGTTGAGAATGATCGGAAAGCTGGCCCCCGGTGCGAACCGCGAAACCGAATTCAGCATTCCGGTGAACAGCGTCACCAGGCTGACAAGGATGATGTAGGGGAACATGATCCGCGCGAAATCGACCGCCAGCGGATAGGTTTGCGGATCAACCGGCTTTTCCGACAGCAGCCAGATCACCCCCGGCATCGCCAGTTCGAACACCGCCACCAGCGCGATCAGCACCGGCAGGAAAACGGAAAGCACATCGGCGCTGAAACTGCGCGCTTCCTCCAGCCCCTGCTCCGGGGTTTCCGCCCGGTGCAGGCGCTTTGAGAACATCGGCACGAATGCGGCCGAAAACGCGCCTTCGGCAAACAGCCGACGGAACACGTTGGGGATGATGAAGGCCTGAAACCACGCATCGGTCACCTCGTTGGCACCGAGCACGCGGGCGAAAATCATTTCGCGCGCCATGCCGGCCACGCGGCTCACCAGCGTGAGCGAGCCGATCGTGCCGACATGTTTGAGCAGGCTCATGGCGATCAGGCCCGCACGGTTACGCGTTTACGCGTCGCCGGTGGGCGAGGGGGCGTTGCCCGCAGCCGCGGCTTCCTGTGCGCGCTTCGCCTGAAGCTGCTGGATGTACAGGCCGTTGAAGTCGATCGGATCGACCATCAGCGGCGGGAACCCGGCATCGCGCACGGCATCGGCGACGACGCGGCGGGCGAAGGGGAAGAGCATGCGCGGAGCTTCGGCGAAAAGGAACGCGTGGGCCTGCTCTTCGGGAATGTTACGGATGCCGATCAGGCCGCAATAGGACAGCTCGACGATGTAGGCGGTGCCCTTGGCCGAAGAAGCGGTGATGTTGATCTTCAGCTCGACCTCGGTCACCTGCTCGCCCTTGGGCTGCGCACCGATGTTGAACTGCACGTCGACCTTGGGCGCATCGGTCCATTGGAACACGTCCGGCGCGTTCGGGTTTTCGACCGACAGGTCCTTCACATACTGCGTGATGATGCCGGCAGCGGGCTGATTGTCCGCGCCGTTTGCACCCGCACCGGGGTTGTCGAGATTCGTGAGAACGTCGCCTTCTTCGGCCATGATCGTTTGGTCTTTCGTTTGACTGTTCAGATATTGCTCAGCGTGCATGGTTTAATGCGCCACGCACAAGATGTCCCTAGAAGCCCGCGCGCCTAGCAGGGGTGCGCGATACAGGCAATGGGGCGCCGCACACGCTGAACGGTTGCATGGCAGCCACGAAAAGCAAGGTTTTACGGTTTTGTGAAACCGAAAAGGCGTTGGCGAATTGAATTTGGTGCCTATTTATGGGACGACACGCATCTTGATACCGCGTTGGCCGTATTTAGGGACAGTTTGCGCTGTTTTCTGTCTGCCGGCTCAACGCCGAATTGATCAGGCCGCCCGCTAAAGGGCGCTGAAAGGATACCAGGTACTACCGTGATTCTAGAAATCGTCATCCTTGCCATGATTGCCGCATTCCTGGGGCTGCGCCTGTATTCCGTGCTTGGCCGCCGGGCGGAGCATGAGGAAGAGTCGATCCCGCAGCGTTTTGACGCGGGCGACAATGCCTCCGCACCCGGTTCGATCGCCCCGCAGGCGACCCAGCCGGTGCCGCCGCGCGCGATCGAGCTTGAAGGGGTGATGCCCGCGGTTGAGCGTGGCGTGCGCGAGATCGCGGCTGCGGATCGCGGTTTCGACATTTCGCAATTCATGCAGGGCGCCAAGGGTGCCTATGAAATGGTGCTCGAAGCGTTCTGGAACGGTGACCGCGAAACGCTGCGCGACCTGTGCGACGATGACGTCTACGAAGGTTTCATCGCCGCGATCGACGAGCGCGAGGCCGCTGGTCACACGCTCGACAACAAGCTGATCCGGATCGAGGAAACCCGCATCCATTCGGCTTCGCTCGACAAGCGCATGGCGCGGATCGCGATCCTGTTTGTTGCCGATATCGCCGCTGTCACCCGCGATGCGGATGGCAATGTGATCGCGGGAAGCCTCGACGATGCGATCGAGAGCCGCGACGTCTGGACCTTCAGCCGCAATGTTGGCTCGAATGATCCCAACTGGCTGCTCGACGAAACCGACGAAGGGTAAGTCTTGGCAATCGGGGGCGCGGATACTGCCGGGGTCATTCGGCTCGACGGGCCTGAAACACCGCGCCGCAAACCGGCATCCATTGCCAGCGGGTTCGGGGCGCTGTTCGCTTCTATCGCCATCTTGAGCGCCTGTGCGATCATTCCCGAAAGCTCGCCGCCCAGCACCGTGATCCCCGTTCCGCCCGCCGCTGGCGTGGTGAGCGCCGCGATGGCCGGGGTCAGCCAGGGGCCAAGCGTTGGCGCGCTCGGCATCGGGCGCGAGGACGCCGGAACGGCCTTGGCCGCTTTCATCGAATCCTGTCCGCAATTGTTGCGGCGCGATGACGTGAGCGGCCTTGCCTATGGTGCCGATTGGCGTCCGGCTTGCGAGGCTGCGGTGAACTGGCCGCTCGACGATGCACCGCATTTCTTCGAGACGCATTTCGAAACCGTGCGGGTTGGTGACGGCAGTGCCTTTGCGACCGGATATTTCGAGCCTGAGATCATGGGCAGCCGCACCCGCAAGCCGGGCTATGTCCCTGTCTATGCCATGCCCGATGATCTGGTTCGCGGCTGGCCCGCTGATACACCCGCGTCCGAACGCACCGGGCGCGCGCCGCTCGGCCGGTATGACAGGGACGGCAATTTCGTCCCCTATTACGAACGGGCCGAGATCGAGGACGGGGCGCTTGAAGGGCGGGTGCCGGTAATCGCCTGGGCGGCCGATCCGGTCGAATTCTTCTTCCTCCAGATTCAGGGATCGGGCCGCATCCGCACCGAGACGGGCGAAGTGATCCGTATCGGATACGCTGGGCAGAACGGGCGCGGTTACACCGGGATCGGCGGCGTCATGCGCGAGCGCGGGCTGCTGGGTGATGGGCCGGGCCAGTATCCCGGATCGATGCAGGGCATCATGGCCTATATCCGCGAAAACCCGCGTGAAGGGCGTGATCTGATGCGCCTCAACAAGAGCTGGATTTTCTTCCGCGAATTGCGCGGTGACGGGCCATTGGGCGCGCTGGGCGTACCGGTTCGACGCGAAGCATCGGTCGCGGCGGACCCGGCCTTTGTGCCGCTGGGTGCGCCCGTCTGGCTCGAGCTTGACCGGCGCGAGGCCAATGGCCTGTGGATCGCACAGGACACCGGCGGAGCGATCAAGGGGGTGAACCGTTTCGACACCTTCTGGGGCGCAGGCGAAGACGCACGCCGAATTGCCGGCGGAATGAGCGCACGCGGGCAGGCGCTGTTGCTGCTGCCAAAGGGCACGGTGGCACGGCTCAATTCCGCGCAATGACGATCCCCCGCGGTCTTTCCGCCGAAGAGCAGGCGGCGTGGGCGCGTCTGGCGCAAAGCGTCACTCCGCTGGCCGGGCGCAAGGTTCCCGGTGTCGCCGCCGAAAGCGAGCCCAAACGCCATGTTTCGCCAAAGCCATCGCCCAAGCCGGTGATGAAGCCCGCGCCCAAGCTCGTGGTGGCAAAGCGGCCCGCAGCCGCCACTCCGCCGCCGCCAAAGCGGGCGTTCACTTCGCAGCTCGACGGGCATTGGAACCGGCGGATCAAGTCGGGCGACATCTCGCCAGACTACACGCTCGACCTGCATGGCCACACGCTCGACAGCGCCTACACAAGGATCATTGCCGGGCTTGATCAGGCGCGGGCGATGGGCGCGCGGGTGGTGCTGGTGGTGGCGGGACGCGAAAGGCCGGTCGATCCGGCTGATCGCCAGCACAAACGCGGCGCGATCCGCGCCAAGCTGCTCGACTGGCTGGCAGCAAGCCACCATTCCGAGGCGATTGCGGCAGTGCGCCGCGCACATATCCGCCATGGTGGTGACGGGGCGCTGTATCTGGTGATGAAGCGCCCCAGATAGCTGCCTTACCCCAGCAGCCAGACATTCATCAACCGTCCGGGCAAAGCGAAAGCAAAGATGCCTGGTATCATCAGAGCACCGAGGTAGAGGCTGAGAATTTCCTTCTTGTGCCCCTTCATGTCGCCGCGCCGTGCTGTGGCGACCAGCTTGTATGAGGCGATCAGCGTCATCGGCACAAAGATATGGATGAAGCTGAAGTTCCCGCTGGTCTTGATGAAGATGGCGGACAAGGCCGTCGTCACCATCAATGCCACCCAGATCCTGCCCAGCAATTTGTGCAAGGCGGTGCCCTTGGGTGCCAGGAGCAGGTAACCACCCAGAGGGATCGCCGGAAGCACGGTGGCGACATGGATGATTACTGCAAGATAGCGCGTTGCCACGCTTTCCGGAGCAAGCCCGGTCAGTCCGCGAAAGATTGCGATAACTGTCGCTAGCGTCATCACCGTGCCGGCAACCGCAACGATTGCGCGAACGCGTGGGCTGAGATCGAAGGCAGGCCCTGCCGGACCTTTGATTACACGGGCAAGTGGCGAATTTGCGGTGATGACAGTCATGTTGAAGGTTCTCCTCGAAGACGGTGTTGTCTTGATCGAGGATCACTGTGCCGCCTGCCCATTCACCGGCAACCGGGCTTGCGGGATTTGGCCCCAGGTTGCGTCAACGGTGCGGCAAAGCCCGGTTTTTGCACCACTTGCCACTTTACGAAGCGCGAACGGGCAGGCATTTGAGGTTCATGGGTTCAGCGCAGGACGAACAGGCAATAGGACATCGCGCGGCGTTGCTGCGCAAGATCCTGACCGATCTTGCGATCATGACGGTGATCGGTCTGTTTCTCGCCATCATCGGCCCGTTCGGGACGATCGCCAATCCGTTTCCGGTCCGCCTGCTGAGCTGGCTGGCCTTCGCCTATATCGGCTATGTCATCTATTCCCCGATGAGTTTTGTGGTCGAGCGGATGCACCGCGGCCTTGACCTGCCGTTGCTGCCGCTCTGGATCTTCGCCACTTTAATCGCGACCGTGCCGATGACGGTGATGGTCTATATCGTCCAGTTCATGCCCAATTGGCCGCCAGTGCCCCCACTTGATGAGGCGCTGATGAGCTATTTCTACGTCTTCGTGATCGGTGGCGGCGTGACCTTGCTGTTCAACGTCATCGGATCAGGCGGGGAGAACTCGCAGCGTGAAGACAGCGGCGTTGATGACCGGGTTGAGGCTGCCGTGACTGAGCAAAGCCCGCCTGCCCGTCCGGCTGACACTCTGCCCGTGCCGCCATCCAATCCGCTGATCGATCAACTGGCCGGTGAACTGGGCAGCGACGTGATCGCGCTGGAGATGGAGGACCATTATGTCCGCGTCCACACCGCGCTGGGCAGCGAACTGGTGCTGATGCGGCTGCGCGATGCGATGGCCTATCTCTCCGATGTCGAAGGGCGTCAGGTGCATCGCAGCTGGTGGGTAGCGCGGCTTGCCGTTGAGGACATCAAGCGCGAGGGGCGCAACGTCCGGCTGGTGCTGTCAGGCGGTCTGGAAGCGCCTGTGGCACGCGCGCAGGTCAGCGAACTGAAAACCGCTGGCTGGATCTAGAAGCGCGCATTCAATGCGTTCTTGATCGTCGCCAGTCCGGCGCCGACCATGGCAAAGAAAGCCGCCAGAACGACATTGCTGATCGCATACTGGAATGCGCCAAGCCGTGTCAGGTCGAGGAAGAAGTAGGCATAAAACCCGGTCAGCTCGCCCAGCACCACCGCAAAGGCCCCATAGGCAAGCGGCGGCGTCATGATCGCCGGAACCAACGCGCTGACATCGGCGGTTGGCGGCGTGAACCGCAGCCACCATGCCACCACCGCAATCGGGACGAGCGTGTGGAACACCTGATTGGTGACAAGCTGCCATCCTTCGGGATGATGATCCGCTGCCAACAACGCCCAATAAACGCTGCCGATCACTGTCAGCATGGTTGCAAGGGCGGCCATCACCTTTGGCGCGACGGGGCGGCCAGACGCAGCCCATCCCATTACGGCGAAGGCCCCGACATTGCCCCAGATCGTGAAGAACCGCAGCAGGCCGCCGGCGTTTGCCGCAGCGCTGCCCTGACCCACGGCGATCTCAGTCGCCAATGCCGCCAATGCCGCCCCCGATATCAATGCGGCGAAAAGCCTTTCCGCGGGAAAGCGCCGCGTCGATGGTTCAGCGATAGTGTTCATGGTGCGTGTCTATCACCGCATTTCAGCCGCCTGCCAATACAAAAGACCCCCGGCGTTTCCACCGGGGGTCCCTCGCGACCCTGACCGACAATGGGGGGTGGTCAGGGTTCAGGATGATGCAGCGGTTCAGCCGCTGTACTTGGCGTATTTCACGTCGAAGCGATCAGCATTCATCACCTTGTTCCAGGCGCTGATGAAGTCGCAGACGAACTTCCCTTCAGCTCCGGTCTCGGCATAGACTTCGGCCTGAGCGCGAAGCTGCGAGTTGGAACCGAAGATCAGGTCTGCGCGGGTCGCGGTGTACTTCTTCGCACCGGTCTTGCGGCAGGTGCCGACATATTCCTCGTCACCGCTGCCATCGACGGGCGTCCACTTGGTGCTCATATCGAGCAAGTTGCGGAAGAAGTCCGTCGTCAGCACGCCGACTGTGTCAGTGAACACGCCATGCGCGGTGTTGCCGCTGTTCGCGCCCAGCACCCGCAGCCCGCCGACCAGCACGGTCAGTTCGGGGATCGACAGGCCCAACAGGTGCGCCTTGTCGATCAGCATGTCTTCGGTGCGGACGTTCGCCTTGGTCTTGAGGTAGTTGCGGAACCCGTCGGCAAACGGCTCAAGCGGTTCGAAGCTGGCCGCATCGGTGTGCTCGGGCGCACAGTCGCCGCGGCCACCCAGAAACGGCACGGTCACGTCATGGCCCGCATCGCGCGCCGCCTTTTCGACCGCTGCCGAACCGGCCAGCACGATCGCATCGGCCATGCTGAGATCACCGCGAAGCTCGTCGATCTTGGCCAGAACCCTTGCGAGTTCGGCGGGATCGTTCGCGGCCCAGTCATTCTGCGGGGCCTGAGTGATGCGCGCACCATTTGCGCCGCCACGGTGATCGGACTTGCGATAGGTCGAAGCCGAAGCCCACGCCGCCTTCACCAGTTCGCTGATCGTCAGGCCGCTGCCGAGGATCGCGTCCTTGAACCGGGCGACTTCCGCATCCGACGGGGTGGTGCCGGCGGGAACCGGGTCCATCCAGATCAGCGTTTCTTCGGGGACTTCCGGCCCCATATACCGCACCTTCGGTCCCATATCGCGGTGGCACAGCTTGAACCAGGCGCGGGCAAAGGCATCGTCAAGCTGTTCCGGATTGTTCAGGAAACGCTCCGAAATCTTGCGATATTCCGGGTCCATCTTCAGCGCCATGTCGGCGGTGGTCATAATGGTCGGCACCTTCTTCGAAGGATCGCGTGCGTCGGGCGCCATGTCTTCCGGATCGGGATTGATCGGCGTCCACTGCTGCGCGCCCGCGGGGCTGTGCACCAGTTCATAGTCATATTTGAACAGCAGCCGGAAATAGTCGTGGCTCCACGCAGTCGGATTGTTCGACCAGCTGCCTTCGATACCCGAAGTGGTGATGTGGCCCTTGGCAATTTCCTCTTCGTCGATCAGCCAGCCAAAGCCCTGCCGCTCAAGCGCTTCGCCTTCGGGTGCGCCGCCGAATGTGTCGGAGGGCTGCGCGCCATGCGCCTTGCCGAAAGCGTGGCCGCCTGCGGTAAGCGCGACGGTTTCTTCGTCATTCATCGCCATCCGGGCGAAGGTTTCACGCATGTCGCGCGCGCTTTCCAGCGGATCGGGATTGCCGCCGGGGCCTTCGGGATTGACGTAGATCAGGCCCATCTGGATCGCGGCGAGCGGGTTTTCGAGCGCCATGCCTTCCTTGGGCTGGATGCGGGTGGCGACGCCTTCGTTCACCCACTGCGCTTCGGTGCCCCAATAGACGCTTTCCGGCTCGAACACGTCGGCACGGCCGCCGCCAAATCCGAACACCGGCCCGCCCATGCTTTCAATCGCGACATTGCCGGCGAGGATGTAGAGATCGGCCCAGCTGATCGCCTTGCCGTATTTCTGCTTGATCGGCCAAAGCAGGCGGCGCGCCTTGTCGAGGTTGCCGTTGTCGGGCCAGCTGTTGAGCGGAGCGAAACGCTGTTGCCCGCTGCCTGCACCGCCGCGACCGTCGCCGGTGCGATAGGTGCCTGCCGCGTGCCATGCCATGCGGATGAAGAACGGGCCGTAGTGGCCGTAGTCGGCGGGCCACCAATCCTGGCTGTCTGTCATCAGCGCGGTCAGATCAGCCTTCAGCGCCTTGTAATCGAGCGTGTTGAAAGCAGCAGGATAGTCGAAGTCTTCGCCATAGGGATTGGCGGACTTGCCTTCCTCGGTCAGGATGTCGAGCTGCGTTGCCTCGGGCCACCAGTCCTTGTTGGTGCGGCCCAGCAGCGTGCGCATCCCGCCATCGCCGTGGAACGGGCAGCCGCCACTCATTTCACCTGTCTTCGCGTCCATAGGGGTTCTCCTCTCTCTCGTAAGACTCGAAACTGTTCGAGCATGATGAGAGGAGAATGATGCACGCGGCCTGATCAGTCCAATCGATTAAACTGGGCTGATTGATTTAGTCAGGCGATCAGGCTGCTTGCGCGACCTCTTCGACCGGTTCGTTGCGGATCAGATAATCGAATGCGCCAAGCCCCGCGGTCGCGCCGCTGCCCATCGCCACCACGATCTGCTTGTCCTTGACGGTGGTGCAGTCGCCTGCGGCATAAATGCCCGGCAGGTTCGTCGCGCCGTGATCATCGACGACAATCTCGCCGAACTTCGAAAGTTCGAGGTCCGTTTCGCGGAGCCATTCGGTGTTCGGGACAAGTCCGATCTGGACGAACACGCCTTCGAGTTCGATGGTGCGTTCCTCGTTGCTGGCGCGGTCTTTCAGCACCAGACCATTCACGCGGCTGCCATCGCCAAGGATTTCGGTCGTCTGACCGTTGGTGATGATGGCGACATTCGGCATCGAACGCAGCTTGCGTTGCAGAACTTCGTCCGCGCGCAGCTTGGTGTCGAATTCGATCAGGGTGACATGGCCGACGATCCCGGCAAGGTCGATCGCCGCTTCGACGCCCGAATTGCCGCCGCCGATTACCGCGATCCGCTTGCCCTTGAACAGCGGGCCGTCGCAATGCGGGCAATATGCTACGCCCTTGTTGCGGTATTCGGCTTCGCCCGGCACGCCGAGATTGCGCCAGCGGGCACCGGTCGCAAGGATGATTGCGCGTGATTTCAGCACCGCGCCGTTCGCCATCACCACTTCGTGCATCCCGCCAGCCTTGCTTGCCGGCTTGATTTGGGTTGCACGGGCGAGGTCCATCATGTCGATCGCATTGTCGGCCACCTGCTTTTTCAGGTCATCCGACAGCTTGGGCCCTTCGGTGTAGCTGGTGCCCGGCAGGTTTTCGATCCCGAGCGTGTCCTGAAGCTGGCCGCCGAAACGCTCCGCCGCGATGCCCGTGCGGAAGCCCTTGCGCGCGGTGTAGACACCCGCAGCCGCACCGGCGGGGCCACCGCCGATGATCAGCACTTCGAACGGGTCCTTGGCGTTCAGCTTTTCAGCCGCCTTGTCGTCCGCGCCGCTGTCCAGCTTGGACAGGATTTCGGCCAGTTCCATCTTGCCGTTGTAGAAGCTTTCGCCGTTGAGGAAGGTCGCCGGAACCGCGAGCACGCCGCGTTCCTCGACTTCGTCTTGGAAGGTGCCGCCTTCGATCAGCGTGGCGGTGATGCGCGGGTTTTCCAGCGCCATCAGCGTCAGCGCCTGCACCACGTCGGGGCAGTTGTGGCACGAAAGCGAGAAGAACATCTCGAATTCGAAATCGCCTTCGAGCGCGCGCACCTGCTCGATCAGGTCGGCGTCAATCTTGGGCGGGTGGCCACCGGCCCACAGCAGGGCCAGCACCAGCGATGTGAATTCATGGCCCATCGGCAGACCGGCAAACCGCACCCAGCGTTGCGCGTCGGAGGCGCGGCGGATGATGAAGCTGGGCTTGCGCGCATGAGTGCCGTCAAACGACGCGCTGACCATGTCGTGCAGTGCGGCGATCTCTGTCAGCAGTTCGCGAGTCTGAGCGGATTTTTCGGAATCGTCCAGCGATGCGACGAGCTCGATCGGCTCGCGAAGATTGGCGAGATACCTCTTGAGCTGGGTCTGCATGTTCGGGTCGAGCATGGATTCCTCCGATAGAATGGCTGTGATTTGCCCCGTGGGGCAGTCAGGGCCGGAAACTCGCTCGCCAGGGGGGAGAGGAGGCGAGGGCTTCCGGCCCGTCTGCGACCCGAACCTTGTTCTGGCTCGGGGTCTTCAGGGCAGCGCTGCGGAAAGGGGGGGAGAGAGCGGCGCCGCCCCGATCTGGTGTTAGATCTTGCCGACCAGGTCGAGCGAGGGAGCAAGCGTTTCGGCGCCTTCTTCCCAAGCTGCCGGGCAGACCTGACCCGGGTTGGCGCGCACGTACTGGGCGGCCTTGATCTTGCGGGTCAGTTCGTTGGCATTGCGGCCGACGCCTTCGCAGGTGATTTCCATGATCTGGATCACGCCGTCCGGATCGACCACGAAGGTCGCACGGTCAGCAAGGCCGACGCCTTCGCGCAGCACGCCGAAGTTGTTCGACAGCACTTGGTTCTGATCGCCGAGGAAGGCGTACTTCAGCTTGCCGATCTTTTCCGAAGTGTCGTGCCATGCCTTGTGGCTGAAGTGGGTGTCGGTCGAGACGGCGAAGACTTCGACGCCCATCGACTGCAGCATGTCGTACTTCTCGCCGAGGTCTTCGAGCTCGGTCGGGCAGACGAAGGTGAAGTCGGCCGGGTAGAAGAAGAAGACCGCCCACTTGCCTTCGATGTCCTTTTCGGTGACGTCGAAGAAGTTTTCGCCGGCCTTGAAAGCGGTGGCGGTGAACGGTTTGATGGTCGAACCGATGATACCCATGGTTGTGTTCCTCGTTTTGATTGGGGTGATTGGAGAGGGTGAAACTTGTGACGCCCATCTAAGCATTGTTGCGCCGCACAAAAGCTAATTTGTGCGATTGCGAAGATCGGAAATCTCAATCACCGAAACGGGAACCGATCGGAAAAGTTCCAATCAGGCTGCGGGCGCGGTTCTGGTTTCTGCGTCCGGGCGCGACGGGGCCGAATGGCGATAGGCGGCGGAAAGCCGCAGGAACCGCTTTTCAAAGAAATGGTAGGACAGCGGAGCGACCACGCACAGCAGGATCAGGCCAAGGCCGGGATTGAGCGGCCACAGCTGGCCGGGTGCACGCCCCGGGCCGGTGGCAAGGAAAAAGCCCTGCCACATGTAAAGACCGTAGGAAATCTTCCCCAGATAGGCGAGCGGCCCGTATTCGAGTGTTTCGACCAGTCGCGATTTCTGATTGTGAACGATCCAGCAGACCAGCAGCACCGCGCCGCCGACGCGCAGGATTTCGTCCAGCGGCTTGGGCAGGAAACCGAGAACGAGGCTGTGAAGGAACAGCGCGACCGCGAGGGCCAGTGCCCAGTGCGATGCGAGAAAGGCGTTGGCGCCGCGATACTCACCGCCGTTCACGACAATCGCAGCCGCGCAGCCCAGCGCGATCCATGCGCCTGCAAAGATGCTCCAGCGGGCAAGGAAATAGGCATCGTCGAGCGCCTCTATCCGCAGCGCCACAGCCAGTAGGGCAAGGCTGATTGCCGATCCGATCAACAGATGGCGTAGCGCGCGACCGTAGGAAAACCGGTATGCAAGCAGCAGCGCGGCGGGCCAGACGATGTAGAAATGCTCCTCCACCGAAAGCGACCATGTGTGGCCCAGGATCGAGGAATACCATTCGCGCGGTATGAAGCTGGTGTTGAAAGTTGCCGCGAAAATCAGGGCCGGATCGCTTGCCACCGGCCAGACGAAGACATCGACGAACCATGTCAGCACAAGGCACAGGAAATACAGCGGCAGGATGCGCAGCGCCCGGCGGATATAGAATCCCTTTAGCGAGATTGTCCCGGTCGCCCGCTGCTCCCCGATCAGCAGGCTGGTTATCAGGAAACCGGAAAGGACGAAGAATATCTGCACGCCGGTGGTGCCGCTGATGATCGGCGCGGCGGTTTCCGGCAGCCATCCGGCGGATTGCGCGGTCGTATAGATGCCCAGATGCGTGAGGATCACGAACAGGACGGACAGGGCGCGCAGCCCGTCAAATCCCCTGATCTTGTCCAACACCGGTCTCCCGCACGAAAACGAGAGACCAGCCTAGCCCGATCATGGTTACCAAGCGCCTAATCGACGCGCATTACGCCCTTGGGCAAAAACGGCCCGTTCCGCCCGGTCAGGCGGGCAGGGCCTCCCGCCGTATCTTCGGTGCCTCGCCATAGGTCAGCGTGCGCCAGCACCATTCCAGCGGGCCATAGGCAAACCGGCTGAGCCAGAGGTGCGAGAACACCGTTTGTGCGGCATAGATGGCAAAGGCGATCCCGATCAGCAGCGCCGGCCCGGCATTGCCCGCCAGCGCGGGGCCGCCCGCGGCCTTGTAGGCGAGAAAGCCGATGACGAAGCTTTGCGTGACATAATTCGTCAAGGCCATGCGTCCCACCGGCGCGAACACCAGCGCCAGCGGCTTTGCAGGCGAATGGAAGATCAGGATCAGTGTGGCGACATAACCGGCGGCGATCAGCGGCACGGTGGGGTAATGCACCCAGGCGTGCGCCCATTCCAGCTGCGCCGACCATTCCCATGTTTCCAGATCGATCGCGGCGGCAACAAACTGTCCGGCCAGCCCCAGCGGCAGGCAGATCAGTGCCACCTTGCGCCATCCGTCGAGCAATTCGCCGCTGCGCTGAATCCAGCCCTTGCGCGCGACATAGGCGCCAATCAGGAACCGGCCAAAGGCGTAGAACAGCCATGCAAGGATATAGCCGCTCGCCATCCAGCCGAACACGCCGACTTCGAAGAATTCTCCGGAAAGGCCGAACAGTGAAGTCTCGTTCGCCCGTTCCATGATCGCAGCGTCGTTGAAAGAGGCCTTGAACGCCGGGCCGCTAATCCCGGTTTCCTCAAGCACGAAGGCGATCACCGGCCTTGCCGCGAAGGCGAGGATCAGTCCGACGCCCAGCAGCACCCGGTCGCTCACCCGGCGCACCGCCAGCAGCATGAACCCGGCAAGGGCGTAGAGGTGAAGAATGTCGAACGGCCACAAGAACAACAGGTGCATCAGCCCGAATGCGAGCAGCACGAACAGCCTGCGCCGGTAGATCCGCTGGAAATCGGCGCCTCGCCCTTCCAGCCGCTCCATCTGGACCGCAAAGCCCACGCCGAACAGGAAGGCAAACAGCGTGTTCGCCTTGTCCGCGCCCAGCCACATCATCATGAATTGCGCGTTTTCGTCAGCCTGGGTCACAGCCAGCGCATCTGTCTGCGCCTCGGTCGCGAACCATGGATAGACCAGCCACGACATGATGTTGACCACCAGCACGCCCAGCAGCGCGAAACCGCGCAAGACGTCGAGTTCGCCGACCCGCGCCGCCGATGTTACCGGCGCGGCCGCGTCACAATTTCCGGAATTCATGCTCTTTCCCCCATGGCATGACCCTGAAGCAAGGGGGTAAAGCAATTCGGCGGCTTGGCAAGCGACCAAGCACTGAACGGGCGGTTATCCTATCTCGATGCGATAGCCATGGGCGAAACGATGCATCGCCAGCGGCCCTTCGTCGCGGCATCGTGCGTGTGGGTGCACCAGCCTCTGGTATAGCCGGGTGAACACCGCTCCGTACCATTCGAACAGGCTGTCAGTCGGCATCATCAGATCGTCCGCCTCGGTCCGGTCGATGGTAAAGCACCATCCGCCATCCGCCTCAAACCGGCCCGAACCGATGAAAGTCCACGCGTGGCGCGCGATCGCTTTCATCAGCAGCGGTGCGGCGAGCCACGCGGGGAGCCACTGCAGGATTTTGGCTGCGATGCGCGGAATTCGGTTTGCAATGATGTAGTCGGCGGTGCCGTGCCCGGCCTCGCGGGCGATATCGATCGCCTCGAACGGGTCGCGCATGGACAGGGCGTGATGCAGCCGCATGGCGTCGGCTTCGGGGATCATGCTTTCGCCATCCGGCAAGGTGGCGATCCGTGCTTCCTGCAGGATATGGGCGCTTTCGCTTGCGCCGAGCAGCCGCTCCATCACGGGTAGCGCCTGCAGTATGGCATTGGGGCCGATCAACGCTGCCGGGGGTTCCGACCCCGTCTCCTGCGCCGCAGCAACCGGGCCTTCAATCAACATCGATCCTGTCCGGCTGGCGTTCCGCCGCGCGTTCTTCGCGGCGATCCTCGGCGCGTTCCTTCATCTGCTTGCGCACGGCTTCGCGGCGGGCGGCGGCTTGAGCGGCCTTGTCGGCATTGGTCTGCCAGTCGGTCGCGGCCTCGGCGGCGACCTCGCGGCTCGTGTCGAAATGCCAGTCGAGCTGCTTCTTGGTTTGCGGCCCCCAATATCCGGCTTTACCCAGATCGTAGAAGGTGCGTTTGAAGCCTGCCCGCAGGAAGGCATAAAGGCATCCCAGCAAATACCGCCGCCGGAAGCCCGTACCCCGCCACGGATAATGGAACAGCGCCTTTTGCATGTAGAACCGGCGGTAGTTCTTCATCACTCCGTCGAGCAGTTCCCCGCGCTCCATCGCGGTGGGTTTCATGATCGGGGTGACGAAATTGTATTTGCTGAAATCGTGGATCTCGACCTGATCCTTGATCTCTTCAAACAGGGGCGTGAACGGCCAGGGCGTGTACATCGCCCAGTTGGCAAGATCGGGCTGCCAGTCCCACGCCATGCGATAGGTTTCTTCAAGCGTTTCGGGCGTTTCATTGTCCAGCCCGACGATGAATTGCGCCTCGACGAAAATGTCCGCATCGCGCAGCAGCTTGATCGCCTGCTTGTTCTCTTCGACTTTGGTTTCCTTGTTGAACCGGTCGAGCTTCATCTGCGCCGCGGCCTCTGTGCCGAGGCTGACGTGAACCAGCCCTGCCTTGCGGTAGAAGGGCAGCAATTCCTTGTCGCGATAGATATCGGTGACGCGGGTGTTGATCCCCCATTTCACCTTTGCCGGAAGGCCGCGATCAATCAGTTCCTGACAGAATTCGATGAACTTCTTGCGGTTGATCGTCGGTTCCTCGTCGGCGAGGATGAAGAAGCCGACACCGTGCTTTTCATGCAGCTCCTCGATTTCGTCGACCACGTCCTTGGGATCGCGGATGCGGTAGTCGCGCCAGAATTTCCATTGCGAACAGAACGAGCAGGTGAATGGGCACCCGCGTGCAAGATTGGGGATCGCGACGCGGGTGCCCAAGGGCAGATAGGTGTAAAGGCTCCAGTCGAGTACGTCCCAATCGGGCTTAAGCGTGCTCATATCCTTGACGGTGTCGGCGGCAGGGGTGGCGACGATCTTGTCCAGCTCGCGATAGGCCAGCCCCTTGATTGTGGCGCGGTCGCGCGGCCAGCGGCCCTCGGATATCGCGGTGAACAGCTCGACCGCGATCTCCTCGCCTTCGCCGCGCACGATCACGTCGATATGCGGGGCCTCTGTCAGCACCTGCTTGTACATGAAGGTCGCGTGTACGCCGCCAAGCACGCGCACTGCCTTGGGGACTGTTAGGGCAGCGATTTCGAGCACGCGCTCGGCAGCGTAGATGGAGGGGGTGATCGATGTGGTGCCTACGACATCGGGCTGGAGCTCGCGCATGCGGCGTTCCAGCTCGGCGTCGTCGACCTCTTCGGTCATCGCGTCGATGAAATGGATGTCGGTAAATCCTGCGCGCTTCAGCGGGCCGGAAAGATAGGCGACCCATGCGGGTGGCCAGGTGCCTGCGATCTCCGCGCCACCGGAACGATAATTGGGATGAACGAAGAGAATGCGCACAGCGATATGCCCCCAAACCAAGTGTCAGCTATGTCGATCCCGTCGACATAAGTGACTCGGGGCAGGGGGCGCTGCATTGCGCCAAATCAAATTAGAGTTCGAATCGGAAAGACCGGTTTCAGGCCTGCGCGAGCTTCCGGGCTTCGCGGAAGCTGACCAGCCGCCGCCGTTCCTCGTCCCACAGCGCCAGCATGAACAGGCGCGGGGTCTGGCGCGGGGTGATCCGGTTGTATTGCGCCAGCTCCGGGTGCGCGCGCAGCGCATCGGGCAGGCGATAGAACGGGATCTGCGCCATCAGGTGATGGATGTGGTGGATGCCGATATTGCCCGTGAACCAGCGCAGCACGGGCGGCAGATCGAGATAGGAACTGCCCGCAAAAGCCGCCTCGTGGAACGACCAGTCGGCTTTCTTGTCCCATTGCGCGTCGTCGAACTGGTGCTGGACATAGAACAGCCACACGCCTGTCGACGCCGCGATCAGCAGCACCGGCAGGAACACGATGGCCGTCGTTGCCACACCGAAAACCAGCGCCAGCGCGATCAGGATCGAAGCCGTCACCGCATTGGTCGCCAGCGCGCTGACCCAATAGGCGACGCCCGCCTTCATCAACCCGATCGGCAGACGGTGCCGCAGCAGGAACAGATACGCCGGGCCAAGGCCGAGCAGAACCACCGGATGGCGATAGAGGCGATAGAACAGCCGCCCGATCCGGCCCTTCTCCATATATTCGCGCACCGTCAGCGTATCGACATCGCCAAACCCTCGCGCGTCGAGATTGCCCGTGCTGGCGTGGTGCAAGGCATGGCTGCGCGCCCAGCAATCATAGGGCGTCAGGGTGAACACGCCGATGGCACGGCCGATCCAGTTGTTGGTCTTCTTGCGCTTGAGGAAGGCATTGTGGCCGCAATCGTGCTGGATGATGAACAGCCGCAGCAGCAGCAGCCCCGCAACCGGTGCGAGCAGCAGCGCGATGTAATACCCGGCCTCCACCGCGAACAGCATCGCCGCGAATGCCGCAATGAAGGGAACCAGCGTCGATCCCAGTTCCCACATGCTGCGGCTGAGGCGCGGTGTGCGAAACTGCGCTAGCTTGCGCGTCAGATCGCGCAGGTCAGGCGTCGCAACCGCGCTGCCGGCAGACAGGCCGCAGGTCGGTGCGGGCTCGTTTTCATCGAAGTCGTGCGCCAGCGGGGCGGATTCTAGAGTGATGGCGACACCTATGGCCTTGTAAAATGGAACGGATGCTTGGTTATCAAGCGATCGGGACTGTGGCTATCACCATTGGACGAAAATCGGATGACAAGGGACGAAGGTTCAGCGCCCAAGCCGTCAACCCTTCCCGGCAGGTAAGGCTGCAGGAAGCACTTCGAGATCGTCCCGATCCGCCTGAGCCAGCACCTCGCGCCAGTCAAAGCGCGCCTTCCAGCCAAGCGCTTCCTCTGCCTTCGCGCTTGAATAAACCCTGTCGATGCTGCGCGGCAGCGGCCACTCCCTGCGCTCGAACTCGGCGGCGAGGCTCGGCAGTCTTGCGCGGATCACGCCCGCCGCATCGCGGGCCAGATCGTCGCAGTCTTCCCGCGAGAACGGGGAAGCACCCGAAAGGACAAAACGTTCAAACGGCGCGCCATCGTCGGCAAGAGCCAGCGCGTGCCCGGTTGCCACATCGCGCGCATCGACCCCGCGATGCAGGCGATAGGCCGCCATCAACGGTGCGGGTTCGGGGAAGCAGCGCGACATGCGCAGGACACGCACGGGCATTTCGGCGGAGGCCAGATCTTCGAGCAGCGCCTCTGCCGCAAGCTTGGTGCGATGGTAGATCGTGCGCGGCTGCGGCGTCGTCTCCTCGTCGATCCACGTGCAGCGCCCCGGCTCCACCGCGTGTCCGTAAAGCGCGGTGGTGGAGGTGTAGAGGAAACGTCTGACCCCGCTTGCTTGTGCGATTTCAGCGATCGTCCGCGTCCCTTCGACATTGACGAGGAGAAACTCGGAATCGGATACCACGCCCACATGCGGGGCGTGCGGACCGGCGGCATGGATCACCGCGTCCGCTCCGTCGAGCGCAGCTTTGAGCAATTCACGGTCGGTGCAATCGCCGATGATCCGCGTCGTCGAAAAAGCGTTGCGATCAATCCCGATGACATCGTGATCAGGCGAAAGCGCCCCGAAGATCGCGCGCCCGATGCGGCCCGATGAGCCGGTGAGGACTACCCTCAAACCTTCACCCCACCTGCGCCCGGTGCATCAGTTTCGCGTCCGCCAGCACCAGCGCCATCATCGCTTCGACCACCGGAGTGCCGCGAATGCCGACGCATGGGTCGTGGCGGCCCTTGGTCACCACATCCACGGCTTCTCCGGCGGAATTGATCGACTTTACCGGCTTGAGGATCGACGAAGTCGGCTTGAACGCCACCCGGCACACCACCGGTTGCCCGGTGGAAATGCCGCCCGCCGTGCCGCCCGCGTGGTTGCTGGCGAACACCGGTTTTCCATCGGGGCCGGGGCGCATTTCATCGGCGTTCTGTTCGCCGGTCAGCCGCGCAGCCTCGAAGCCGTCGCCGATTTCCACGCCCTTGGTCGCATTGATGCTCATCATCGCGGCGGCCAGTTCGCTGTCGAGCTTGGCATAGATCGGCGAACCCCATCCGGCGGGCACGCCATCGGCCACGCATTCCACCACCGCGCCCAGCGATGATCCGTTCAGCCTCGCGGCCTCGACCTTTTCGGCCCAGCGGGTCGCGGCCCAGCTGTCGGGGCAGAAGAACGGGTTCTTGGCGATGTTTTCGTAATTGATCGCATCGCGCTCGATATGGTCGCCGCCCAGTTCGCAGACAAAGCCGGTGATGGTGACTTCGGGGATGATCAGCCGCGCCACCGCGCCCGCCGCCACCCGAGCCGCCGTTTCGCGTGCGCTGGAACGCCCGCCGCCGCGATAGTCGCGGATGCCGTATTTCGCGTCATAGGTGTAGTCGGCATGGCCGGGGCGATAGCTTTGAGCGATCTCCGAATAATCCTTCGATCGCTGATCGGTGTTCTCGATCATCAGGTGGATCGGCGTGCCTGTCGTCACCTGATCGCCTTCGGAAGTGGTGAACACGCCCGAAAGGATGCGGACCTGATCGGGTTCCTTGCGCTGGGTGGTGTATTTGTTTTGCCCCGGCTTGCGCGCATCAAGGAACGGCTGGATGTCGCGTTCGCGCAGGGGAATGCCCGGCGGCACACCGTCAAGCACCACGCCAAGTCCCGGCCCGTGGCTTTCCCCCCATGTCGTGAAGCGCAGGACGCGCCCGAATGTGTTGTAACTCATGGGTAGCGAGCCATAGCGAAAGTGTGCGCCCTGTCGAGAATTTGCGTCGGTTTTCCTACTGCGCGATGCGACGATATGGTGCGCGGATATGGCGAATGGTTGTATCCTTGGAACGCGGGGCTTGGCTGGAACGGGTGACGATCCGGGATCGCGCATTGTGAAAAGT
This sequence comes from Erythrobacter sp. Dej080120_24, assembly GCF_036322605.1. Taxonomy (GTDB): domain Bacteria; phylum Pseudomonadota; class Alphaproteobacteria; order Sphingomonadales; family Sphingomonadaceae; genus Erythrobacter; species Erythrobacter aurantius. The sequence continues at coordinate 3,381,649 of NZ_AP027262.1, read as the reverse complement.
CACACCCGAATTCTGAAAAGTGGCGAATTCCCCCTTGTTATCAGCCGTATGCAGAGCGGGATGATATTTTTAAAACACCCGTTTGTGTGTTCCACCCGTCCCGGACCGAACCCCTCGGTCGGTCAGGCGGGAATGACGATAAGTGCAACGGCGCGCTGGCAATATCTGCGCGCATGGTTCAGGAACAAACCATGATTGCGAAGCTATCCGGCAGGCTGGACGAAATCGGCACTGACTGGGCCATCGTCGATGTGCAAGGGGTGGGTTATCTCGTCCATTGCTCGGCGCGCACGCTGTCGGCGCTGGGCGAGGTGGGGGAAGCCTGCACCGTCCACACCGATCTGCAGGTGAGCGAAAACGACATGCGCCTGCTCGGCTTTGCCGAAAGCGCCGAACGCGACTGGTTCCGGCTGTTGACGCAGGTGCAGGGGGTGGGGTCGAAAGTCGGCCTGGCGATCCTCTCCGCGCTTTCGACCGGGGAACTGCGCGATGCCTGCGCTGCCGGAGACGCGGCGAGCGTGGCGCGCGCGAACGGGGTCGGGCCGAAGCTCGCCGGCCGGATCGTCAACGAGTTGAAGGACAAGGCCGGCGCGCTCCCCGGCGGCGGGATGGCGGGCGTTGCCATGGGCGCCGCCACACCGGCTGCGGGCGCCAGCGCCGATGCGGTCAGCGCGCTTGAAAACCTCGGCTTCAAACCCGCCATCGCGGCCCAAGCCGTCGCCCGCGCCCATGCCGAACTGGGCGAAGGCGCCAGCGAAGGCGATTTGATCCGGGTGGCGCTGAAGAAGGCGGCGGGATGACAGGAGAAAACAGGATGAAGCGTATCGCACTGATGGCTGTGGCCGGACTGCTCATGACGGCCCCGGCTTCCGCGCAGGATATGAGCGCCTTTGCCACCGGCCCGGTGTTCGAGGATTTCGGCCCGCATGCCCCGGTTGAAGGGGGCGAACCGCTGCCCAGTTTCAGCCGCTTTGCCATCGCTTTCGACGTGGCGACGCCCGCAGAAACAGGCGCGCGCAACCGCGGCTTCGAAAGCGCGGCGCGGTTCATCAACATGCATGTCGCCGCCGGGGTGCCGGAGGATCGCATTCAACTCGCCGTAGTGGTGCATGGCAAGGCGACGCTCGATTTGACCACCCGCGAAGGCAATGCCTCGCGGCCGATGATCGAGGCGATGCTGGCCAAGGGCGTGCGCTTCATCCTCTGCGGCCAGAGCGCGGCGGCAAACGGGGTGAAGAAAGCCGACCTGATTGAAGGCGTCGAACTGCACCTATCCGCCATGACCGCCCACGCGCTGTTGCAACAGGACGGCTACACGGTGAACCCGTTTTGATTGACTACCGTCATTCCCAAGTCTCCGCCAGTTTGGCTGCATTGGCGTTGTTGGCTGGATCACCAGCGAATGCAGATGAGCTGTGCGCTGAGTTGGTCCTTTTCGAAAAGGCGGACCTGCCTAGCACCGGCGAGCAAGCGCGCTGGATTGAGCTGCATTGGCAAGGTCGCTGGATGGACTTGAAGTCAGGATGGGGACTAGCTTGCATCAGTTCCGACGAAGTTGCGGCGAGGCTGTGCAGCTTTGTCGTCAAGAACACCTCATATGAGTTCGCAAGCAACTTCCCAGAACGAATCCTCGCCTGCCATGGCTATGTTATCCCTAACGGTATTGCGAATTGGCGAGGCGAAGTCGACGTTGAGATGGCTAGCGATCGATGGCACAAGCTTGTGATTGATCTCGGAGAACGAAGCGAGGACTCAGGCGCGGTTCGTTACGTCTCGGTGAGTGACGAGACTGCTGGCGGCAACGACATCGAGTATTCGCCCATCGCACCCTTGCCGTCAGACGAAGACGAATGACTGACCCCGCTCCTCTCCATTCCGGCGATAGCCAACCCGGCGACCCTGACGTGGCGCTGCGGCCCAAGTCGCTTGCCGAGTTCATCGGTCAGGAGGCGGCGCGGGAGAACCTGCGCGTCTTCATCGACAGCGCCCGTTCGCGCGGCGAGGCGATGGATCACACGCTGTTCCACGGCCCGCCCGGCCTCGGCAAGACCACGCTGGCGCAGATCGTCGCCGCCGAGCTGGGCGTGGGCTTTCGCGCAACTTCCGGTCCGGTCATCGCCAAGGCGGGCGACCTTGCGGCACTGCTTACCAATCTCGAACCCCACGATGTGCTGTTCATCGACGAGATCCACCGGCTCAATCCCGTGGTCGAGGAAGTGCTCTATCCCGCGATGGAGGATCGTGCGCTCGATCTGATCATCGGCGAAGGGCCGTCGGCGCGCAGCGTGCGGATCGACCTGCCGCCGTTCACGCTGGTGGGGGCGACCACGCGGCAGGGGCTGCTGACCACGCCTTTGCGCGATCGCTTCGGCATTCCGGTGCGGCTGCAGTTCTACAGCCATGACGAGCTCGATCTGGTGGTGACGCGCGGCGCGCGGCTGCTGGGGCTGGGCATCGACGCTGATGGCGCGCGCGAGATTGCGCGGCGATCGCGCGGCACGCCGCGGGTTGCGGGGCGGCTGCTGCGGCGGGTGCGCGACTTTGCTCAGGTCGCAGGGCAGGGGCGCGTCACCCGCGCGATTGCCGATGACGCGCTGACCCGGCTGGAGATCGACAAGCTCGGCCTTGATGCGATGGACCGGCGCTACCTCACCATGATCGCGGCGACCTACAAGGGCGGCCCGGTGGGTGTTGCGGCGCTGGCAGCGGGGCTTTCGGAGCAGCGCGACACGGTGGAGGAGGTGATCGAACCCTACCTCATCCAGCTGGGCCTGATCGCCCGGACGGAACGCGGACGGATGCTTAACGATGCGGGTTGGGAGCATCTGGAAATGACAAGGCCGACTCCGGGCGGCAACGCCGCGCAAACGAGCATGTTCGACCCGCCCGATTGAGCAAATGACTGAAATTCGGCCTAACCAAGCTGCCGGTTTCGGTGTCAAAACGGGACAGCGCCTTTGAAAAACGGCCATTTTTTGCCGTTTCGAGCCGTTAGCCTAATCAAAACATGGTTAACCGCATTGCCGTCAACGCTTCTTCAATCCCAAGACATCATTGGAATTGGTGAAGGTGTGGAAGGTCCGCACTCAGCCATGACAGGCAACAGGGTTCGTTCTCATGTCGATCAAGATGGTATCAGCCAAGCTCGCAGCAACAGCTGCCGGAATTGCGCTTTTGCAAGGCGGCGCGGTTCGCATGGCGGAGCCGATGAACACGGACGCACCGCGGTTCACCACCGATGCGGACGGCAAGCTGGTCGAAACGAGCCCTGATTATGTGAAGCAGCCGCGCTATGTGAAAACGGAACGCGTGCGCGAACTTCCACCTCTGCCCGAGCCTGAGCGTCGTCGGCGGATCGTGGAGCGCACGATCGAGTGCCAGCCGATCCCTGGCCCCTATGGCGTGGCCGGATCGCTGCCCGCAGGTGCTACGCGCGCATATATTAACGAAGCCGAATGCCCGCCGATCGCACAGGTGGCGTACGCTCCTGCATCGCTTCCCCCGCTTCCGCCGATCAGTGGCGGTGGCGGCTTTGGTGGTGGCCCGGTGATTGGCGGCGGCGGCCTTGGCGGCTTTGGCGGCGGTTTCGGCGGAGGCTTCTTCGGTGGCTTCTTCGGCGGAGGCGGTTCGTCTTCGGGTGATGTGAGCATCAGCACCACCACGTCCGGTGGTGGCACCAGCAGCTCGACCTCCGGTGATGTCAGCTCCGGTGGTTCAGGTGGCTCCGGCGGTTCAGGTGGTTCCAGCACGAGCACCAGCGGCGGCAGCACCAGCTCCAGCGGTGGCAGCTCCAGCACCAGCACTTCAGGCGGGACGAACGGTGGCACCTCGGGCGGCAACGGCACGACCACGACCACTACGACCACCACTACGACTTCTGGCAATGTGTCGAGCAGCACGTCCGGAAACGTTTCGACCAGCACCTCGGGCAATGTGTCGAGCACGACCTCTGGCAATGTCTCGACCAGCACCTCCGGTAACGTGTCGACCAGCACGTCCGGCAATGTTTCGACTTCGACCTCCGGGAATGTTTCGAGCAGCACCTCGGGCAATGTCTCAAGCACGTCGGGGAATGTGTCGAGCACGACCTCGGGCAACATCTCCAGCACTTCGGGCAACGTTTCGAGTACATCGGGCAACGTTTCGACGAGCACCTCCAGTTCGGGGAATGTTTCGAGCACCAGTTCGACATCCGGCAACGTCTCGAGCACAAGTTCGACTTCTGGTAATGTGTCGAGCACGACCAGTTCCACCACTTCGGGCAACGTCACCAGCACTTCTGGCAATGTCACCAGCACCGGCGGGTCAGGCGGGTCGAGCTCTTCCAGCTCGTCCTCTTCGAGCAGCTCGTCGTCCAGCTCGTCCTCGGGTGGCGGAACTTCGGGCGGAACCACGGGCGGATCGACCTCCTCGTCTGGCTCCTCCTCAAGCTCATCCAGCTCTTCGAGCGGCTCGTCGGGCGGTTCTTCGGGCGGTTCCGCTTCGTCGAGCTCCAGCTCGTCGAGTTCTTCGTCGTCAAGCAGCTCAAGCTCTGGCGGAAACACGACTTCGGGTGGCGCGACCAGCGGTGGCAGCTCGGGCAACATGACCAGCTCGACCAGCTCGTCTTCATCGTCGAGCAGTTCTTCGTCCTCGTCTTCGTCGGGTTCCTCGGGCGGCACGACTAGCGGTGGCAGTTCCAGCTTTGGCGGCTCGTCCTCTTCTTCGAGCTCGTCATCGAGCTCCAGCTCGTCGAGCAGCTCGGGCGGTTCCTCGAGCTTCGGCGGCAGCACTTCGTCGTCGGGTTCGTCGTCTTCGTCCTCGTCATCCAGCTCATCGGGCGGATCGTCGAGCTTTGGCGGCAGCAGCTCCAGTTCGTCGTCTGGTTCCAGTTCCAGTTCGTCCAGCTCCTCGGGAGGTAACAGCTCCGGTTCGTCGTCTGGCTCGAGCTCGTCCAGCTCGTCGGGCTCCTCGTCCTCGGGTGGCAGCACCTCGAGTTTTGGCGGATCGAGCAGTTCCTCGTCCTCGTCCAGCTCGGGTTCCAGTTCTTCGAGCGGTTCGTCGAGCTTTGGCGGAACGACTTCGTCCAGCAGCTCGTCTTCGAGCTCAAGTTCAAGCTCGTCCTCGAGCAGCAGCGGCGGCACCGATGTGCCTGCCCCGCCGATGATGGTGCTGTTCGGCCTCGCCGCCGCCGCCATCCTGCGGCGTCGCAAGTCCAAGGAGGATGAGGTCGCGGCCTGATCCCTCTGTCCCACGGACGCAAAAAGGGCGGCTTCCCCAGCGGGAGCCGCCCTTTCTGATTCGCTGCCGTGAACTACCCGATCAGGGTGCGGTCACAGCCTTGTCGGCAGTTTGCCAAGCGATGATGCCACCCGCCAGATGGCTAACGGGCTGTTCGAGATAGGCCGACAGTGCCTGCCCCGCGATACCGGATCGGCGACCTGACCGGCAATAGAGCACGATTTCGCGGCCTTCGGCCTGCGCAAGCAAGTCCGGGCCGGGCGCAAATTCATCGAGCGGGATATGAACCGCTCCGGTGATCATGCCTTCCGCGACCTCTTCTGCGGTGCGGACATCGATGAGCATGATGTCGGCAGCTGCCATGCGCTCGGCAAGCTGTTCGGGCGTCAGGTCTATTACCTGCGCCTGATCTTCAGCCCGTTCGTCTGATCTGCTTCCGGCGGTGGGCTCGGGCGCCGGTTCACGCGCCATTGCCAGTTCGAACCCGATCGGAGGACCCGGCGCGCGCTTGCCGTCGTCGTCCTCTCCCGGTGCGCAAGCGGCAAGCGCCAGCACGGCGGGGAAGAAAAGGGCGAGACGCGCCGGGTTCATTCGTTGGTCCTTTGGGCTCCCGATCAGGCAGCCAGCTTGCGCAGCACGTAATGGAGGATGCCGCCGTTGCGGTAATACTCCATTTCGTTCGCCGTATCGATACGGCAAAGCGCGGTGAAGGTGAAGGTCGTGCCGTCGCCGCGGGTCACCTCGATCTCGACGTCCTGGCCGGGGGTGAGCTCAGCCAGCCCCTTGATACTGAAGCTGTCATCTGCCGTCAGGCCCAGCGTCTCACGCGTGTCGCCGTTCTTGAACTGCAACGGCAGCACGCCCATGCCGACGAGGTTCGAGCGGTGAATACGCTCGAAGCTTTCGACGATCACGGCCCGCACACCCAGCAGGATCGTGCCCTTTGCCGCCCAGTCGCGCGATGAGCCGGTGCCGTATTCCTTGCCGCCGACCACGATCAGCGGGGTTCCGTCTTCCTTGTGGCGCATTGCGGCATCGTAGATCGGCATCTGTTCGCCATTGTAGGTCGTCACACCGCCTTCGACGCCGGGGACCATTTCGTTCTTGATGCGGATGTTGGCGAAGGTGCCGCGCATCATGACTTCGTGGTTGCCGCGACGCGAGCCATAGGAGTTGAAGTCCTTCTTCGCCACCTGGTTCGACTTGAGGTAGGTCCCTGCCGGGCTGTCTTCCTTGATCGATCCGGCGGGCGAGATGTGGTCGGTGGTGACACTGTCGCCGAGGATCGCCAGCGGCTTTGCACCGACGATGTCGGTGACCGGCGCCGGGGTCATGCTCATCCCGTCGAAATAGGGTGGGTTGGCGACATAGGTGGAACCTGCACGCCACTGATAGGTGTCCGAAGGCTCCACCGTGATCGCCTGCCAGTGCTCGTCGCCGTCATAGACGTTGGCATAGCGGCTTTCGAACATCGAACGGTCGATGTTTGCGGCGCGGTGTTCCGCCACTTCCGCGTTGGTTGGCCACAGATCGGCGAGCATGACGTCATTGCCGTCCTGATCCTGTCCGATCGGAGTGGTGGTGATGTCTTCGGTCACGGTACCCTTCAGCGCATAAGCGACCACCAGCGGCGGCGACGCAAGGAAGTTGGCGCGGACATCGGGCGAAACGCGCCCTTCGAAGTTGCGGTTGCCCGACAGTACCGACGCGGCAACGATGTCGTTGCCGTTGATCGCGGCACTGATCGGCGCAGCGAGCGGGCCGGAGTTGCCGATACAGGTGGTGCAGCCATAGCCGACGAGGTCAAAGCCCACGGCGTCGAGATGCTCCTGCAGGCCTGACTTCACGAGATAGTCGGTAACCACCTGCGAACCGGGAGCGAGCGAGGTCTTGACCCAGGGCTTGGGCTTGAGGCCTTTCTCATTGGCTTTCTTCGCCACCAGACCTGCTGCAATGAGCACGTCGGGGTTGGAGGTGTTGGTGCAGCTGGTGATCGCGGCGATCACGACGTCGCCGTCGCCAATGTCGTGGTCCTTGCCTTCGACACCGACACGGGCAGGCGCGCTCTTGCCGTAGACCTTGGCGAGATCGCCGTTGAACAACTCGTCCACTTCAGGGAGGATCACCTTGTCCTGCGGGCGCTTCGGCCCGGCGAGGCTGGGGACGACCGCGCCCATGTCGAGTTCGAGTGTGTTGGTGAAAACCGGCTCGTTCGCCGGATCGAACCACATGCCCTGTTCCTTGGCATAGGCTTCGACCAGCGCGATGTTGTCTTCGCTGCGGCCGGTCAGGCGCAGGTATTCGATGGTCTTGTCATCGATGCCGAAGAAGCCGCAAGTCGCACCATATTCGGGCGCCATGTTGGCAATGGTGGCACGATCGGCGAGGGTCAGGTTGGCGACGCCTTCACCGTAGAATTCGACGAAACGGCCCACCACGCCGACTTCGCGCAGCATCTGCACGCAGGTCAGCACCAGATCGGTCGCGGTCACGCCTTCGGCCATCTTGCCGGTCAGTTTGAAACCGACGACTTCGGGGATCAGCATCGAAACCGGTTGCCCCAGCATCGCGGCTTCGGCCTCGATCCCGCCGACGCCCCAGCCCAGCACGCCCAGGCCGTTGATCATGGTGGTGTGGCTGTCGGTGCCCACGCAGGTGTCGGGATAGGCCACCATCTGCCCGTCCGGCCCTTCGCTCGACCAGATGCCTTGCGCGATGTGCTCAAGGTTCACCTGGTGGCAGATGCCGGTGCCCGGCGGAACGGCGGAGAAGTTCTGGAAGCTCTTCGATCCCCACTTGAGGAAGTCGTAACGTTCCGCGTTGCGCTCGTATTCGAGCGCCATGTTCGCTTCCATAGCCTTGGGATGGCCGAATTCGTCAACCATCACCGAGTGGTCGATCACGAGGTTGACGGGAACCTGCGGGTTGATCTTGGCGGTGTCGCCGCCGAGCTTCTTGATCGCGTCGCGCATCGCGGCAAGGTCAACGACGCAAGGAACGCCGGTGAAATCCTGCAGCAGCACGCGGGCCGGGCGATACTGGATTTCGCCGCCGGTGACCGGGTTGGACTGCCAATCGACAATCGCCTGAATATGTTCCTTGCCGACGGTGAAGCCTTCGTCCTCGAAGCGCAGCAGGTTTTCGAGCAGCACCTTCATCGAGATCGGCAGTTTCGACACATCACCCAGCTGCTCTGCCGCCTTGGCGAGCGAGTAATAAGCGTAGGTCTTGCCGTTCACATCGAGAGTGGAGCGGGTAGCGAGCGTATCCTTGCCGATTGCAGTCATCGGTGTGTCCCATCCTTCTTAAAGCTGGCCTTTTTCGTCGGGGCGAAAAAGGGGATCCGGGTGATCCAGTCCGGTAGAGTAATCTCAGGCCCGCAACTGCTAGACTGCGTGCCTCAGGTCAAGGGGGAGGCACCCTTGGAAGGAAGGATTCCGACTAATGGGCTATGCCGAGGCCGTTTCCGGGGCTTTTCGGCCCTTTCTGGTCGCCAGCCAGCACCCGGTTACGATCAGAATCGTTCCGGCCAGAGTAGGCAGCGTCACCGCCTCGTCAAAGAAAGCCCATCCCAGCGCGCTGGCCCAAAGAAAGCCGGAATACTCGATGGGTACCAGTGCCTGTGCCTCGGCGCGGGCATAGGCCCATGCGATCGCCATCGCCCCTCCCACTGTCAACACCGCCGCACAGGCCAGAGGCACCAATGCGGCTGAAACCGGCGGTGTGGCAACGAACGGCGCGAACAGCAGCAGCACCAGTCCGCCGATCCCGCTGTGAAAGGTGGCGATCTCGACCGGTCCTGCCACCTGGCTCTGGCGGCGGACGACAATGAAGTTGTAGGCATAGAGCAGCGCCGAAACCATCAGCGATGCAAGGCCCAGCGCTGCATCATGATCGAAATCGCCGCCGCCGATCTTGCCCCCGACGATCACCAGCGTGCCGGCAAACCCCAGCAGACTTGCGAAAATCGCCTTGGGCCGGATCACTTCGCCCAGCAGAACCCGTGCAAGGTAAAGCGCGATCAGGGGCGCTACAAAACTGATCGCGATAGCCTCGGCCAGCGGCAGCTTGGTCAATGCGAAGAAGAAGCTGAGGGCCATGAAGGCGGAAATGATGCCGCGTTCGACATGCAGCTTCATCACTGCTCGCGAGGGCCAGCCGGTCTTGCGCCAAAACCAGAACGGCGCGATCAAAGCCGCGCCCATCAGGCTTCGCAGCACCGTCGCGGTGTAAGTGCCCGTCACCAGCGCCGCCTCTTTCATGAAGGCATCCATCAGCGACAGGCAGCCCACGCCCAAGGCAGCGGCCGCGAATGGCAGCAGGCGGGTAAGGGATGGAGGTGCGGGCTGTGCCATGATCGCCGCCTGTTAGGGCGCAAGCGGTTCAAGGTCACGCATTCTTCGCATTGTCTGAAATGGTCTTTTGGACAGAATTCATCGCAGCGAAAGCCGTTCATCTTGATAGCGTCTGGCAGTCAGGGGTATAATCGCTGGTATTGGCGCCGCCATTCTGGGGCGGATCGCACTATGGGAAGGGTTCTATGCGCAGCTGGTTGAGCACTTTGGCGGGCGGAATTGCCGCAGCATCCCTGATCGGGAGCGGTGCCGTCGCGCAGGATGATGCAGCCCGGCAGGTCGCGCCTACTCCTGCTCCCACCCGCGCACCTGCGCCCGGTGCCAGTTTTGATGAAGCCTTCCCGCAAATGGTGTCGGAGCCGATGGTGCAGGGCGACCTCGCGCCTCCGGGGCCGATCATTCAGGAATGGAGCCTCGAAAACGCCAACGCTCTGGTCAATGTGATCAAGGGAATCGGTGCCGAAGGTCTGAACCCGGCCGAATACAATCTCGAACAGCTCCGCATGCTGCTTCTGGAGGGCGAATCTGACGAGCTGAACGCGCTCGCTTCGAAGAGTTTTGTCTGGCTGGTGGAGGATCTGCGCGACGGGCGCACGCCGGCAGACGCGCGGGTGCAGTGGTTTGTGGTCGATCCCGACCGTGACCGTTTCCGCACTGGCGATTTGCTGACGCAGGCGCTTGAAACGGGCGATGTGGCAGGCACGCTGGCGAGCCTGCATCCGACTCATCCCGACTATGCGCGTCTGCGTGAAGAACTGGCCGTGACCCCCGAAAGCGAAGCGGCGAAGCGCAAGCTGATCCGCGCCAACATGGATCGCTGGCGCTGGCTGGCGCGCGATCTGGGGCGGCAGTACCTGATCACCAACGTGCCCGAATACCAGCTGCGGCTGACCGTCAACGACAAGATCATCCGCAGCTATCGCACCATTGTCGGCAAGCCGGGACGCACCGCCACACCGCAACTGGCGGAAATGGTCGAAGGGGTGGTGTTCAACCCTACTTGGACGGTGCCGCAATCCATCGTGCGCGGCGAAGGGCTGGGCCAGCGGGTGCTCAACAATCCGTCATGGGCGCGGGCCAATGGCTACACCGCCACGCGCGGCGCGAATGGCTATATCACCGTCGTGCAACAGCCGGGGCCGGGCAATTCGTTGGGCCAGATGAAGCTGGAAATGCCCAACCCGCACGCGATTTTCTTCCACGATACGCCCTCGCGTCACCTGTTCGCCAATGCCAACCGGGCGCTGTCGCATGGCTGCATCCGCACCGAACGCGCGCTGGAACTGGCGATCACCATGGCCATTCTGGGGCGCGGCGCTACGAAGGACGAGGCGGTGGCGATCTCGTCCTCTGGCAAATACACCAAGGTTATGCTGGAGCGTGAATTTCCGGCCTATATCACCTATTTCACCATGGCGACCGACATCGATGGCGAGCTGCGAACCTTCAACGATATCTACGGCCGCGATGCTCCGGTATTGGCCAGTTTCGACAAGCCGCGCGTTGAAAACCGCTCGGGCGAAAGCGATGACGAAATCATCGTGATCGAGGACGATCTGCAGGATAGCTAGGGGCGAGGCTCCACCACAGAGTGAGTGCCGCTCCGATGGTGAAGGGCAGCGCCATGATCCAAAAGCGATCAGGGCCGTCTGTCCCGACAATCGACAATGCTGCTGCCTGTGTGATCAGTGCGGCGACTATACACAATCCCAGCGAAGCGCCGCGTCCCAACGGCAAATGCCGAATGGCAAGCGCGGTGACAAGCCCACCCGTCAATACGCACGGAATGACGAACATCATGCTCAGCGCTGCAGCGAAGAATGGGTAAAACAGAATCGCGCCGAGGCTGCTCCATTCCATGTAAATGCCGTCGAAAATGATGGCGAAGATTGTCAGGCAGAATCCGCCGATCAGACTTCCGCCGATAATGGTTTTGCCAAGCGCGACGGGGATAGGGTCGGGCTGGTAATTCACCGTGCCTAGAATGCCCCGGGACTGTACCGCTGCATCGCGCTGGGCACATCGGGCGTCAGCGCGGCGAGTTGCTGTTCACGGGTCAGCATCGCGCCATTGTCTTGCAGGCCGAGGCTGTCGGCGTAGAGCAAGCGTCCGCCCGACAGGTTAAGCAACGCGGTGCGGAAATTGTCCGATCCGAAGGCGAAACAGCCGTTTGATCTGCCCAATCGTCCCCACCGTTCGATATGAGACGGTTCGGCATATGTCGCACGGTGCATCACGATATAGCGCCGCAGCGCCGCATCATTGGTGGTATCAAGCCCGCCGAGCCGTACCGACGTGCCGTAGCGGCCCTGATACCATTCCCAGGTGACATAGGCGCCCTTGCTGGTGGCGTTGGAGCCTTCGACATTTGAGTACCGCGTCAACCACCCGTCATGCTCCGGATCGGAGCCTGTCCCGTGGCTGACGTGCGCAGCTGTGACTTCTTCACGATCAAGATTGACGAAGTAGAACCGCTGCTGCGCCGAATGGACGCCGAAATCGGCAATGCCGACAATGTCGCGCCGCCAGATCGCATCGCCCGCCCGGTCAAGCTCGCGCTTGGCGATGTCGAACAGCACGCGGTCGCGCACTGATCCGGCGCGCGGTTGCGCAGCGAGCCTTGCGGGCAGGGCGGGCACTGCCAGAGAGGCTCCGGCGATGATCCCGGCGGCAAGGCCGGATTTGAGAAGATCGCGACGCTTCATAATTGCAATACTATCTACCCAATTATGGCGTTCCCGTGAATCCTTTTTATTGCGCCTCGTGGATCGCCTTTGCCGCCATGCCCAGCTTGATGACGCCGGGCATATGCCGTTGAATCTTCGGCCCCACCTTGGCCAATGCGGCAAGGCGCGGGTCCTGCACTTTCATCATCTGCGCAATTGCCGGGCCGGTGGCGTGCAGGCGGCTCTTTGCGTTCCAGGCATTGGTTTTCTCGTTCCCGGAAAGGATCGCGGTGCTCATCAGGTTCGCCATCACCGCGTAAGGGTAGGTGTCGGTTGAATCCGTCAGCGGAGCCGGGGGAACGAGATTGTTCTTTTCTGCATCAGTTTCGAAGTTGGCTTCGAGAAACGCCGCAAGCGCCGCGCTGTAAGGGACGAACGGCACCTGAGCGAGTTGCAGCGTGATCCGGTCCCCGTCGAAGAACGGCTGCTTGTTGGCGCGCGCATGGAACGGCACCGCGGTGGCGGTGCAATCGACGAAAAGAGTGCCGGCGGGCATCGCGACCCGCTCTTCCCCGAACAGCATTGCATCGGGTTCCAGTGCTGTCACGCGTTTGCCGCGATGGACGCGGGTGATACGACGCAGAAGCTCGATTTCGCCTTCGGAAATGACGGCAAAATGGAACATCTTGGGCGTTACCTCCGGATCGATCCGAAGCATGGTGCCGCGTTCGCCCAGCATGGCGAACATGTCGTCCCCGCTTTCGGAGGCGTCTGCGCATTCCACCAGATCGATCTGGAACTGGACCAGGTCTTCGATTGCGTGGCGGGCGGGTTGCAGCAGCCTGCGATTGAACATCCAGCTGTCACGCGGGCGAACCCAGTCGATCCGATCGGGCGCGACCCCGGCTTCCAGCAGCCAGACAGCGGTGTCCATCGCGGTCTTGCCCCCGCCGAGAATGCAGTAATGCGCAGGCAGGTTTTCCGGGTCTTTCCAAAGCTGCGGCAAGTCCCCCGGAATGGTGAAGCGGGTGCCATCGCCAATGTCGAAGCCGGGCTTGTGGGTGGAGGGGACGGAGGTCTGGAACCATGTCGCATCCACCAGCTTGCGTCGGACGGTAAAGCTGTGCTCCTCGCCTGAAAGGATGCTGCGGGCGCTGTGCCGTGTGCCGTCCTGCGCCAGATATTCAGTCAGCGGGAAATAGGTGACGCGCCCGCTCGGGATCAGCCGCTCCGTCATCAGCCTGCTGTAATAGGCGAGGATTTCGGCGTGTTTGGCCAGTGGAAACATCCCGGCATTGTGGCCGTGTTCGTCCCTCCGGTCCGGGCACATTTCCATCGAATTGACGCCGTAGGTGGCGCTGGGTTGATGGAGGGCAACAAAGGAATAGGCATCGTTCCAGTGCCCGCCGGGCCGGGCGTGCTTGTCGACGATGGTGATATGGCAATCGGGGTCTTCGTCGATCAGCGTATCGGCAAAAGCCAGTCCCACCGCACCTGCCCCGATAATGAGGTAATCGGTTTCCTGCTCTGCCATTGATCAACTCCGTCCTTGTGGTCGCAGCGGGGTAGCATCATCCTTGCGATTGCGACACTCGCAGGTTCTCATCCGCCATTGTCAGCATCGAGCGGGCATGGCGATCGGCCACAGCGCGCTGATCGTCACCGTAACCGCCTCCAAGTGCGGAAGCCACCGGCAACCCTCTGCGGCGTGCATGGTTCACCACGAACCGATCCCGCCGCTCCAGCCCTTCGTCGGTCAGGGAAAGCCGGCCAAGCTTGTCATCGAAATGCGGATCGACTCCGGCCTGATACAGCACCAGATCAGGTTCGAAGCTGTCGAGGATCTCGGGCAGATGCCTATCGAGCGCCTCCATGAAACCGTCGTCGTCGATCCCGTCAGGCAGGCCGACGTCGCGGCTTGATCGCGCCTTGCGAACAGGGAAGTTCTTTTCGGCGTGCAATGAGAGGGTGAAAATGTCCTCCCGTCCGGCGGTGAGGCTGGCGGTGCCATCCCCCTGGTGCACGTCGAGATCGACGATGAGTATGCGCCTTGCGTCGCCCTCTGCAATCAGCCGGTTCGAAGCGACCGCGAGATCGTTGAACACGCAATAGCCTGCGCCCGTTTCGTGCAGCGCATGGTGGCTTCCGGCAGCGGAATTGGCGGCATATCCGTGCTGCATCGCGAGCCTCGCCGCGAGCCATGTGCCGCCATTGGTGTGGCGGACGCGGCTGGTGATGGCGGGCGTGACGGGGAAGCCGATCCGGCGTTCTTTCTCGCGCGGGACTTTGGCGCGAAACACCTCGTCCACATAGGACGGGCAATGCACCGCTTCGAGCCATTCGCGCGGGCATGGCTCTGGCGCGTGTTCGGTGATGCGTGCGCCTGATGCCCTCAGCGCTTCCATCACGAGGTAGTATTTGTCGAAACGGAAGGTGCCGCGTTCCGGGCGCGGGGCCATGTAGTCCGCGTGGTGAACAACGTGCAGCATCGGCTTCACAGAAAGCCCGTGTGTTCGGCCAGTATCTTGCAGCCCAGCGCAATCAGTATGACACCCCCGGCGCGTTCCGCCCATTCGCCCCAGCGGTCGCCCGCGATGCGGCCCAGCGCCACGCCCCCTGCGCTCATGATGGCTGTCACAATTCCGATCAGCGCAACGGCGGTAAGGGGTGCGATGCTCAGCGTCGGCAGCGTTATCCCGGCGGCAAGGGCATCAATGCTGGTTGCCACCCCTGCGACGAGCAACGCTCGACCGGTCAGCGCTTGCGAGGCCTCTTCCTCGCCAACATGGCCGCCCAGCATACGCACGCCGAGGAAGGTGAGGAGAGCGAAGGCGATCCAGTGATCGACCGCTTCGATGTAGGCGAAAGCTGCGTATCCGATGCCCCAGCCGATCAGGGGCATGACCGCCTGGAATACGCCGAAGGTGAGCGCAATGGTGGCAGTGCCTGCCAGTCCGGGCCGGAACCGCGCGCCTTGCGTCAGCGCCACGGCAAAGGCGTCCATCGCAAGCGCGAAGGCAAGCAGCAGGGCGGCGATCATGGTGCTGCGGGAACGGAGGCCTTGGCCAGCATCGCCAGCTCTTCGTGAATCGCATCTTCGCTGCGGCTCGCGGCATCGCGCCATGTTGTCGCCGTGTCGGGGTTCACCAGTTCGCCATCTGCTGTGAGCACCAGCAGGTTCGGCGTGCCCGGTACTTCCTGAACGCCGAACCGTTGTGCCACGGCTAGGTTATGCCCGTCACCTGTCTGCGGCATGCCGATGTTGACGAAAACCAGCTCGTATTCCGCCTGCACCAGTGCGCCGATCCGTTCGCTTGCCAGCCATCCGGCGAGCGCGCGGCTGTCGTGGCACCAGTTGCCACCCATCACCAGCAGCACCCGCTTGCCATTGGCCTGTGCGCGTTGCAGCGCCGCGTTCACGTCGCCCATGGCATCGTCGCTGACGGTGTATGAGCGCGCTTCGGGATAGTCATGCGCGCTATGCGCGGTCTTTTCGGCCACTGTGGTGCAGCCCACCAGCAGCAGTCCGGCAGCCAGCCCCGACACTATCGGTTTGATCATTCGGCAGCTTCCGCTGGCGCGGCATGCGGATCGAAGGCGACCGCTTCACCCGCTTCGATCGCGGCGGCTTTTTCCTCGACCAGCTTCACGATGTGATCGAGCATGTCTTCATCCTCGATCGCGTGCGCTTTCACGCCCGAGAGGTAGACCATGTGCTTGCCCGCGCCGCCGCCCGTCAGGCCGATGTCGGTTTCGCGCGCTTCACCGGGGCCGTTGACGACGCAGCCCAGCACCGAAAGGCTCATCGGGGTCTTGATGTGTTCAAGCCGCTTTTCGAGCGTTTCCACCGTGCGGATCACGTCAAAGCCCTGACGCGAGCAGCTGGGGCAGGATACGACCTTCACCCCGCGTGTGCGCAGGCCCAGCGCCTTGAGCATGTGATAGCCGACCTTCACCTCTTCCTCCGGCTCTGCCGAAAGCGAGACGCGGATCGTGTCTCCGATTCCGGCCCACAACAGTGAGCCCATGCCTATGGAGGACTTCACCGTCCCGCCGATCAGACCGCCCGCCTCGGTGATGCCTAGGTGCAGCGGGCAATCGACCGCTTCGGCCAGCCCGTGATAGGCGGCCACGGCGAGGAACACGTCGCTGGCCTTCACCGCCACCTTGAATTCGTGGAAGTCGTGATCCTGCAACAGCTTGATGTGATCAAGCGCGCTTTCGATCAGCGCTTCGGGGCAGGGTTCGCCGTATTTCTCAAGCAGGTGTTTCTCGAGGCTGCCGGCGTTCACGCCGATGCGGATCGCGCAGCCGTTCGCCTTGGCCGCCCGGACGACTTCGGCAACGCGTTGCGATGATCCGATGTTGCCCGGGTTGATGCGCAGGCACGCGGCGCCGCCATCGGCAGCCTCCAGCGCGCGCTTGTAGTGGAAGTGGATGTCGGCGACGATCGGGATACGCGCGGCCTTGGTGATCTTCTTGAAGGCGGCGGTCGCTTCCTCTGTCGGGCAGGACACGCGGATGATGTCGCAGCCGACCTCTTCGCAGCGACGGATCTGATCAAGCGTCGCCACCGCATCTTCGGTCGGCGTGTTCGTCATCGTCTGCACGGTGATCGGCGCATTGCCGCCAACCGGCACGTTGCCGACCATGATCTGGCGGCATTCGCGCCGCTCGATAGTGCGCCAGGGACGGATTGCGTTCATTTCGGCTCGTCAATTCCTACAGGATGGAACACATGGAACACGGTCCTGGTGCAAAAAACACCTGGGCCGCACAGCGCCTCGCTGCACGGCCCCATATGGCACCAGACATTCGGTTTTACGACCCTTTCCATGCAGCCGTGAATAACACGCTTGAACACGGGTAGGAAACAGTGCGGCGACTTTACCAGCGGATCAGCGGAGGAACCGCAAGGCGACCGGCAATGGCAGCCAGCGCCGCAGGGACGACATGGACGATTCCCACATGGGCGATCGAATCGAGCGGGCAGGTGATGCCATAGGCAACCGAGCCGAGCGTTCCCGCTGCAAGCCCCGTCAGCCAGCCCGCACGCTCCAGCGAAACCGGAGCGCCCCGACGCAGGAACAGCACTGCGGCAATTGCGACCAGCAATCCGGCTGACAGCCCATAGGCCGCGCATTCCCAATACCAGACCGCCGGATCGGCAAGCGCACCGGCGGAATGATCATGCGTCGCTTCGAATGAAACCAGCATGATGATTGCTGCGACAGGCACGACCGCGAGCATCGCCGCGCTCCACCAGGCACCGCTGGATTTCGCACCGACGCGGGGCAGCGCGCTCGCAGCTAAGGTCAGGGCGCTGGCCGTACCCGTAACCAGCAACAGGCCGTTGGTGATCCAGAAAAAGCCCGATGCCTCACCCGTGACCAATCCGTTCCAGAAGCCGTGAATGACGATCGACGCCACGGCGGCGACCAGCGTGGCAAAACCTATCAGCAGCGCGCCTTCGAACGGCTTGACCCGGCGAACGGGCGCAGCCTGCTCGGTCAATGCGGCGATCAGATCTTCGCGGTTGGGGTATTTGTCCATGTCAGTCTGCTTTCTCGACCAAAGCGGCCAGCTTCTTCAGGCCGCGATGGATATTCACTTTTACCAGGCTTTCGCTCTGCCCGGTTTTTTGCGCGGCCTCGCTGATCGACAATCCGGCGATTTTCACCAGTTCGATCGCTTCCGCCTGCTTCTGCGGCAATTGCCCGAACAGCCGATCAAGGCTGACGCGGGCCATCACCACTTCTTCTTCGCTGTCTTCTACGGCGTCATCTTCCATCAGTTCCTTGCCGTCGTGCTTGTACACCCGGCGCAGGTGATCGACCCAGCGATAGCGCGCGATTGCGGCCAGCCACGGCAGGAACGGACGATCGGGATCCCAGGTTGCGCGCTTGGTATAGAATGCGATCAGCACGTCCTGAACCAGATCGTCGATGGAATGCGGTGGCACCCGGCGGCGGAAATACCGCTCCAGCCACAGCCCGACTTCCGACAGCAGCACATTGGTGGCGACTTTATCGCCATCCTGTGCCGCAATCATCAGCCGGGCAAAGGTGGGTTCGTCCGCGACCATGTCAGGCGGCTTTCACACCCGTGATCCGTCCCAGCAGGGTATCGAGGCTGATCAGGCCCGGCCCCCGACTGATGATGATGGCGGCCAGCGCCAGCACCGTGATGTCCCAGCCAAAGAAGTGGTCCCATGTCGGAAACACGAAAAGCTGGATCACCAGAGCCATAACTGCCAGCGCGGCTGCCGAAATCCGGCTGAACAAACCGATGAACAGCAGGATCGGAAATGCGAATTCGGCATAGACCGTCAGTGGCACGGCGAGATCGGGCGACAACGGCAGGCCCGCAAATTCGTTTTCGAAAATGATGTACTGGACATCGCTGATCGAGAGCAGTGTGCCTTCTTCCACCTTGGTCTGGTACGACCGCCAGAAAATCCCGGCAAGTGCGACGCGGGTGGTGAACAGGGCAATGCTTTCGACGGCGGCGCCTGACAGGATGCCGGTGAGCCGTGCCCAAAGGGATGTGATAGCGTTCATGAATTCCTCCTGAGACAGGATGATCGGCCCGCTGTCTTTGCCTGACAGGCCGATCTTTCCCGGTTTGCAGATCAGCGATCGATCGGGGTCAGCGAGCCTTTGCCTTTGGGCGTTTCGATGCTGGTGCAGGTGCCCTTGTCGACATACTTCCAGGCGTTGCCCTGATAATCGCGGGTCGAGGTTCCGGCGCAGCTGGTGCCAGGGCCTGCAGCGCAATCGTTTTTGCCTGCCAGCGCGATGCCGTAGCACTTTTCCTTTGCGCCCTGCGCCGCGACCGGTGTGGTGGCGAGCCCGGCGGCAATCCCGGCAGTAAGAGCAAGACCGGCGATCCCGGCAATCGATTTGGCTTTCACGACAATTCTCCCGAAGGCTTCGTTTCGTCCGCTCCGGCACCATTGCCGGAACTGCCCGGTATTTCGCGCCGGTTCGGCAGGCGGTTACAGTCGGGGTGTCGGAAATTTGTATTTCGCCTGTCTGTAACCGCGTGCGCTGGCGGACGAACACACATGCGAGTCTCTTGATAAATTCTGCTATGGAGCCGTCATGCCTGCCCCATCCGATCCGATTGCTCCGTTTGGCGGTTTTGGCCTCGGGCTGAGGCGGACGCATTACGACGATTTTCTGCAGGGCGATGTGCCGGTCGATTTCGTCGAGGTGATCAGCGAAAACTACATGATCGAAGGCGGGCGGCAGCTGCGCATTCTGGAGCAGGTGCGCGAAAAACTGCCGGTGATCATCCACGGCGTGTCGATGTCGATCGGATCGGCGGGCGGGCTTGATCACGATTATCTCGCGAAGCTGAAACGGCTGGAGCAGCGGATCGAGCCGCTGTGGGTGTCCGATCACCTGTGCTGGACGCGCACCAGCGCGCACAATTCGCACGATCTTTTGCCGTTGCCCCTGACGCGCGAGGCGCTGGATACGGTGTGCGCCAATATCGACCATGCGCAAGAGGCGCTGGGCCGGGCGATGCTGTTCGAAAACCCGTCGAGCTATCTGACCTTCCCCGAAGACGAGATGGCCGAGTGGGAATTCCTTTCCGAAATGGCACGGCGAACGGGGTGTTATCTGCTGCTGGATGTGAACAACATCTATGTCTCGGCGCAGAACCACGGGTTTTCGGCAAGGGATTATCTCGCGGGCCTGCCGCTTGACCGGGTGCGGCAAATTCACCTGGCGGGCCATGATCCGGCGACGGCGGAGCGCGATATCATCATCGACACGCATGATCGCCCGGTGATCGATCCGGTGTGGGATCTTTACGCGCAGGCGATGGCGATGTTGCCGCAGCCGGTCGCCACCATGATCGAGCGGGACGAGAACATTCCACCCTTACCCGAATTGCTGGCCGAGCTTGATCGTGCGCGCGACATTGCCGGCAGCGCTCTGGTGGCGGCATGACTTCGCTGGCGGAGCGACAAGGCGCGTTCCTGTGCGCGCTGCTCGACGATGAAGCGCCCCTGCCCGCAGGTTGGGGCAATTCCCAGGTTGCAGGGCTGGCGGTCTATCGCGGCAATTACCGTTCGGCGATCATGGGCGCGCTGGCCGAAACGTTTGAGCGCACGGCGCTTCATGTCGGCGAACGGGCCTTCGCCCAGGCCGCGATCAACCATGCAATCGCCAATCCGCCTGCGGGCTGGACGATCGACGAGGCGGGGCAGGGCTTTGACCGGACCTGCGCGGCCCTGTTTGCGGACAGGCCCGAGGTCGCCGAACTCGTCTGGCTGGAATGGGCGATGCTGGAACTGGCGACCGCGCCCGATTGCGAGCCTTTTACGCCGCAGGACTTTGCGCTTGCTGTCGCGGATTTCGGCGATGAAGACTGGGGCGAAATGCGGCTGGCCTTGCAACCGCGGGCCAGGACGCGGCTGGTCGATCATGATCTGGAGGCGCTGTGGCGCGCTCTGGGTAGCGGCGGTGAGCACCCCGATTTAGGCTTGTCCCAATCGCAATGCTGCCTCGTCTGGCGCGAAGGAGAACGGCCGACATTCACCCTCGTTGAAGCCGATCACGCAGCCGCCTTTGCCGCGATACAGAGCGGAGCAAGCTATGGTGAGTTGATCGGAATGCTGATCGGTGACGATCCGGACCCTTCCGAAGAGGCAATCCGAAATGCAGCCATGCGCGCCGGGGCGATATTGGGCCGCTGGCTCAACGAAGGGATCGTGGTCGCGATCAATCCCTGACGCTGCGGCCTTGACTTGATGGCTGGCTCGTCCAGTTTCCGCGTCAAGGAGAGAGACACGATGCTGACCGACACCTCGATCGAATTGCGCAGCGCGAAGCCAAGCCTGCTGATGCGGCTCGTGAAATGGCTGATGAGCACCCGCAAACCGGTGTTTCCGCACACGGCGCCGGAATTCCGTGAGCACATGAAACAGCGCAGCGTGCCAAGCGACGCGCCGATGCCCGCGAGCTTTGCCGCCAAATTCAATGTCGAGCAGTGGGAAGCTGCCGGGCAGAAGGTCATTACACTGCACCCGAAAAGCGGGCCGGGCGAATGGCACATGCTCTATTTTCACGGTGGCGGGTTCGTGCTGCCGATGTTCAAGGAGCATTGGCCGCTTGCCGCCGCGATGGTCGAGCATTGCGGCGTCAGCGTCACCCTGCCGATGTACGAGGTGGTGCCGGAACATTCGTATCAGGTGCAGGATGCCGTTGCCGATGCTGCCTTTGCCAAGCTGGCGGAAAGTCACGATCCGGCAAAGATCGTCCTCAACGGCGATAGCGCGGGCGGGCACATGGCGCTCAGCCTCGCACTGCGGCTGGCAAAGGCTGGCGGGCCGCAACCGGGCAAGCTGGCGCTGTTCGCGCCATGGCTTGATGTCACCATGGCCGATCCGGCGATCGCCGCGGTCGAGCCGCACGACCTGATGCTGAAGATCGGCACATTGCGCGCTTGCGGAGAGATGTTCGCAGGCGACCGTGATCCGGCGAGCGCCGAATGCAGCCCGCTCTACACCGCGAAGGAAGATCTCGCGCTGTTGCCGCCGACGCGCATCTGGACCGGCAGGCATGACCTTTTCATCATCGACTCCCGCACCTTTACCGGCAAGCTTCGCGATGCAGGGGTGGATGCAAAGCTCTACGAATACGAAGCCGCGCCGCACGTCTTCATGGCGATCGTGCCGACGCGGGAATCGAAAGACACGCTGGCGTTGCTGAGGGAATTCCTTTCCGCCTAGGCGAAGGTTTCGCCCGTCAGCTGCTCGCTCAGAGCCCAAAGCGCGTCGGCAGTGCCTTTGTCCAGCGCATAGCTGCGCACGCCGCCGCTGCTGCTTTCGTCGTCCAATTCGGCGACGTGGCAATCCTCGCAATAGACACCGCCCTTGCCTTCAAGCTCGGGCGCGGTGGCAGCCCAGCATTGCGTCGCGGCGCCTTGCGGGATGGTCTTCCACGCGAAGTCCGGATCGCTGGTGCTGACCCTGGCGATCAGGGCTGCCGACTGCTCTTCGGTCATGTGTCGGCCCAGATTGGTCTGGATGCCGCCCGGATGCACGGCATAGGCGTTGATGCCTTTCGAAGCGAAGCGATCCTCCAGTCCGACGCTGAACAGAACATTGGCCGTCTTGGCCTGACCGTAGCTCGCCCATTCGTTGTAATCGCGGTTTTCGAAGTTGGGATCTTCGAGATTGAGCGGCGCCATATGATGCGCGCGGCTCGACAGGTTCACGATCCGCTTGTCCTGCCCCGCCTCGACCAGCGGCATGAGATGTTTGGTCAGCACGAAATGTCCAAGGTGATTGGTGCCGAACTGCATTTCGAACCCGTCGGCGGTGTGGCCCAGCGGGCAGGCCATCACGCCTGCATTGTTGATCAGCAGGTCGATTTTCTTGAACCGCTCATTCGCCTCGGCCCCGCAGGCCCGCACGCTGTCGAGCGAACCGAGATCGCAGATGATCGTTTCCAGCTTCGCATCGGGCTGCTCCGCCTTGATCGCGGCCACCGCCGCATCCAGCTTCGCCTGGTCACGGCCTGCCAGAATGACGTGAGCGCCTTTTGCGGCCATCGCCCGGCCCGTTTCCTGGCCCAGCCCGGAATTGCCGCCGGTGACGAACACCGTCTTGCCGCTCAGATCAATGCCCGCCAGCACATCATCGGTGGTGCTGGTTTTGCCAAAAGCGCTCATGGTGTTCTCTCCCGTTTCAAGTGCTGGTGTAATGCCGCGCTTTGGGTTAGCCATGCAACCCATGAAAAACGCTGTCCTTGCCGCGATCACCGCGGGCCTTTTCGCACTTCTTCCGACCCTTTCCCCGGCCCATGCCGAGGCGCATGAGGATGCCCCGATGGACGAAGCTCCCAAATGGTCGATCGCGATCCACGGCGGGGCCGGCACGCTCAGCCCGGACAACATGACGCCGGAACGGCGCGCGGAGTATGAGGCAGCCTTGCAGCAGGCCCTGGACGCCGGGGCGAAGGTGCTGGCCGATGGCGGCAGCGCGATGGACGCGGTGAAGGCGGCGATCATCCCGATGGAGGATTCGCCGCTGTTCAATGCCGGGCGCGGCGCGGTGTTCACATGGGAAGGGCGCAACGAACTCGACGCCTCGATCATGGACGGACGCGATCGCAGCGCCGGGGCGGTGACAGGCGTTACCACAGTAAGGAACCCGATCCTGCTCGCCGACATGGTGCGCACCGACAGCCCGCATGTCTTCCTGATGGGGGAGGGCGCGGAGCAGTTTGCGACCGAACGCGGGTTTGAAGTCACCCCGCCCGAATGGTTCGCGACAGAGGTCCGGCGGCAGGCGCTCGAACGGATGAAGGCGCGGGAACTGTCTGCGCTCTATGTCGATCACAAGTTCGGCACGGTGGGCGCGGTCGCCCTGGACCAGCACGGCAACCTCGGGGCGGGTACGTCGACCGGAGGTATGACGGGTAAGCGTTGGGGCCGCATTGGCGATGCACCGGTGATCGGCGCGGGCACCTATGCGGACAACCGCTCTTGCGCGGTCTCGGCGACAGGATGGGGTGAATATTTCATCCGCGTCGGCGTGGCGCAGGAGATTTGCACAAGGTTGCGGATTGCAGGTCAGGCGTCCGTTGTCACACCAATCCCTGAAGATGGTCTGACTGGTGAACTTCGCGAAATGGTTACTGGAGATGGTGAGACATCTCGCCAGATCTGGCATGCTCGGCGGGCTCAGAGGGCTGCCGATGACGTCATGGCCGAAGTTGCCGAGCTTGGCGGTGATGGCGGCATTATCCTCGTCACGCCCGAGGGCCACGCTCTTTACAGCTTCAACACCACCGGCATGTATCGCGGCCGCGCCAACAGCGACGGGATGAACGAAGTCGCGATTTTCGGTGGAGAGGACGGCGCGGGTTCGGGCAATACGCCCGATCATTGATCAGTCGATCAGCCCGGATTTATCTCGGGCAAACCGCACAATCACCTCGCCAACCCGCGCCAGTGCAGTCTCGGCGCGGGTCTGCATATCGTCATCCGCCTGCCGCGCCCTCAGATAGCAGGCGAATATGATCGGCGGCAGCCCGTCAGGGCCTTCTGCGAACCCGATGTCGATGTAATTGCCATCGGTGCCGATCAGCCCGCTTGTGCCGGTCTTGTCGCCCGCCACCCAGCCTTCGGGCAGCCCCGCGCGCACGCGGCGCAACCCCGTGTTGGTCTCGACCATCCAGCCTTTCAGATCGGACCGCTCAGCCTGCGGCAGCACATCGCCATAGACGATCTTCGCGACTGTGCGCGCCATGGCGGCCGGGGTGGTGGTGTCACGATATTCGCTCGGCGGGACGATGTTCATCTCCGGTTCCCATCGGTCCACCCTGCTCACTTCATCGCCAATCGAGCGCCAGAAGCCGGTGAGCGCCGGCGGGCCGCCGATTTCGCGCAGCAGGAGGTTGGCGGCGGTGTTGTCCGAAGTCACCTGCGTCGCCCGCGCCAATTCGCGTAAAGTGGCCCCGGTGCCGATCCTTTCGCGGGTGAAGGGTGCGTAGGCCAGCAAATCGGCTTCGCTCCACGTTACGAGGCGATCCGCATCATCCTCTCCGCTGGCGTGGCGCTGCAACACCTTGGCTGCGAGCGAAAACTTGAAGGATGAGGCATGCCCGAACCGCCGATCGCGGTTGATCCCGAGGGACCGGCCCGTGGCAAGATTGATCAGTTCCACGCCCAGCGTCCCGTTCGCTTCGCCTTCGATCTGGCGCAGCATTGCGGCATAGCGGTTGCCTGGCCCTGTTTCGGGCGGTGTCACTTCGGGCAGGCGCAGCGAACAGCCGGGGAGCATGGCCCCCGCGATCAGCGATCCCGCCACAAATCCGCGCCGTGAAATCGTCATGAATGCTTGTCCGCCTTGCGTTTGCCGAAGCGCATGTCGCCTTCGAGCTTGGCACGCAATTGCGCATAAAAGGCTTCGAGAAAAGCGCGTTCGTCGCCTGCGCCCGGATCCCATCCGATCTTGCGGCAGATGGTGGCGTGGACTGCGGCCAATGCCTCGGGCCGGGCTTCGCGCAGCAACCGCTCGAGCGTCTGCAATTCATGCTCGCCATAAACCGACAGCTCTTCTTCACCGAAGTCATAGCGTACCCCGGTGGTTTCGCTGGTCGCATCGGCAGCGGCGCCTTGGGTGGACAGCGCTTCGGCCAGCTTGGTGCGGGGCGCGTCGATCACCCAAGTGCCGGCGATCACGTCGCCTGCGCGCATCGCGTCCTTGTTGAAGAACGGGAACAGCGCGAACACAAGGAACCACAGCAAGGCCGCCCAGATCATGCTGCCGCCGTCGATCCCGGCGGCGCTGGTGATCAGCGTGACGATGATGAAGATCAGCGGATAGAATATCTCGATATCGCGCAGCAGATTGCGGGCGATCACCGCTTCGGGGGTCAGCCTGCCCCCGCCGCGCGCGGCGATGCGGATACCGACCGCGCGCTTGCCCAGCGTGGCGCCGCGCGGGCCCAGTTCTTGCACCAGAAAATACCCGTACCACGCAATGAAGACGAACAGGATCCGGATCACGACGAGGAATTCAGCAGCCCCGGAAATCGACTGGTCGGCCGCATCGGCCAGATCCTCGACAGCGCCGCCGATAGTCAGGCTGAGCAAGATCTGGAACAGGACCAGCGCAATGTTGAGGAACATGAAGTCGAGTGCCAGCGCGCCAAACCGCGATGCGCGCGAGGCCACCTTGACCGGCACGGCGATGCCCTCGGGCGTGACCAGTACCCGCGCGCGCTTGTCGGCTTTCGCGAGGGCGGCGCTGCTCATGCGGCTTCCTCCGCAGTGTCATGATCAAGCCTGCGCGGCTTGTAGAGGAAGAAATAGGCGAGCCAGAACGTCAGGAACGCCCCGCCGATTGCAAAACGGCTTTCCGATGCGGCGACCAGCTGGCGCGGGAAGGCTTCCAGCAAGGCGGCAACGATCATCATGATCACCACGCCCACCATCACCACCGCGCTCCGCCTGCCGCTGGTGGAGGCGGCTTCGAGCACCGAACGGTCGCCCGGAAACGCCATCGACCGCCCGATATGCAGGCCGGCGGCACCCGCCAGCAGGATGCCGAACAGTTCGGTGGTGCCATGCACGCTCAGCCAGGCCGAGAATTCGACCAGCAGTCCGGCTTCGTTGAACAGCCAAAGCGCCGCGCCCAGCAAAGCCATGTTGTGGATGAGCAGCATCAGCGACGGAATGCCGAACGCAAATCCGAGCGCAAAGGCGAGGATGCAAACGCCCGCATTGTTGCTGAACAGATAGGCGGCGAAAGCGGACAGGCCGCCCGTGCTTTCCTCAACCTGCAAGGTGGAAAGCAATTCTTCCCGGCTGGCACCCGGCACCCGCCCCCCGGCCATCTGGGCGGGGACAAGGCGATAATACCAGTCCTGATCCTGCACCACGAGCAGCCAGCCAACCACCGCGCCCGCCACCATCACGAACAGCGCGATGCAGATGTCGAGCCAGATTTCGCGCACCGCGCGGCTCCATCCGCCAAACAGAAACTCGCGCAGCCAGGCAAAGAAACCCTTGCGCGGGCCATAGACTTGAAACCACGCACGCTGGATGAGACTTTCGAGATAGGACAGCGTGGCGAGATCAAGCGAAGTTTCACGCGCGACCGATAGGCTGGATGCAGCGGTGCGGTACAGCGTCGGCAGCGCCAGCAGATCGTCATCGTCGATCCGCTTGAGCCCGCCCTTTTCCATGCGGGCGATAATGTCTTCGAGCCGCCGCCAGTCGCCTTCGCGTTCCAGCCGGAAACGGTCGGAACGCAGCGCCGCGCTCTCGATATCGGCGGGTGCGGCCATTTCTTGGCGGCCAAACCACGATCCCAGCATCGGCGCCTTCATCCGATTGCCTCGCTGTTCTTGATCAGGAAATACTTGTCGATCAGACGATACCCGATCTGGCGATAGGGCGCTTCGATCACGTCGACGCCCATGCGACGGAGCCGCTGCAACACGATCTGGCGCTGGTGCAGCAGGGTGTCCGCCGTCACCGAGCGGGCAAGCGTCGCAACATCGCCCGGTTCCTCTTCGATGAAACTTTCAAGCTCGCTGTCGGCAATGGTGACGAACAGCACCAGATGCTTGTTCACCAGTCGCCCGATGCTTTCGATCATCATTTCCGCCGCCGTAGGATCGGTGAAATCGGAAAACAGCACGATGAGAGAACGGCGTTTGAGTTTTGAAGTGAGCGTTGCCAGCGCAAGGGTGAAATTGGGTTCGACCGGTTCGTAGTCGAGGCCCGCCGCCGCGCTTTGCAAACGGTGGAACGCCCGCGAATCCGCCACAAACGGCGTCATCACCTGCGGCCTTTGGGCAAAGCCGAAGAGCGAAACCTTGTCGCCCCCTTTCAGGGCGACATAGGAACAGGTGAGCGCGGCCGACACCGCCCGGTCGATGCGCGGCAGGCCGTCTACCGGTTCGCACATCGCCTGTCCGCAATCGAAGGCGAAGACGATCTGGTTGTTGCGCTCGCTTTCGTTTTCACGGGCATAAAGGTGGTTGTGCCGCGCGCTGGCCTTCCAGTCGATCCGCCGCCGGTCCATGCCCGGTTCGTATTCCGACAAAGCCTCGAACTGGGTGCCTTCGCCGCGAATACGCCGCGCGATCAGCCCGGTCTGGGCGTTGCGCAGAAAGGTCTGCAACTCGCGCGAGCGAACCGGTGAAAGATCGGGCCAGATGCGCACCTGAGTATCAAGCGTTTTGACCGATTGCCGCGCGCCAAGACCCAGTGGTCCTGACCAGCGCAGCCATGCGCGGCTGATGTCGCCCGTTCCGCGCCGTTCCGGCCTTACTTCGGTGGTACCGCTGTGGGTTGCGGTGTCGGCATCTGGCAACAGTCCCAGCACGGCCTTGCCCGCTTCGCCCAGCCGGGGATCGAATTCCAGCGCCGCCCTTGGCCTGCCGACCATGCGCCCTGCAAAGCGCGCATGGACATCGAGCGCGCACGGCTGGCCGACTTCGGTATCGGCAGGTGCGACGACCTGCCATTCGCGCACTCCCCCTGCCATCAACCCGTCGATCACCACCAACGCAATTAGAGCCACTGCGGCAACCGGCGCGATGATCCATAGCTCCGGCGAAACGGCGCCGATCACCAAAGCCAGCGGCGCGAAGGCGGCTATCAGCCACGCGGCGAGCTTGGTCGGGACAAGGGGCAGGGAGAATGCCATGCTATTAGTCGTCGATCACCATCCTGCCGATCATCGGGGCGCCTGGGTCGCGTCGATCAGTTCGGCCACCAGAGCCTCCACATCGCGACCCTCGATTTCGGCGGCAGGGCTGAGTGTGAGACGGTGACGCAGCACCGATACTGCAAGCGCCTTCACGTCGTCGGGAATGACATAGGCGCGGCCTTCGAGCGCGGCCCGCGCGCGGGCGGCATTGGCGAGCATCACAGCGGCGCGTGGCGATGCGCCGACAGCGAGTTCGGAATGCTCCCGCGTCGCCCGCACCAACCGCACGACATATCGGGTGATCTCGTCGGCCACGGTGACATGATCCAGCGCGGCACTGGCGGTGGCCAGCATTTGCGCATTGGACACAGGGGTGACCCCCAGATCGGCCGGCTTTTGCGGGCCTGAGCGCGAACCATAGGTGGCAACGATCCGCGCTTCTTCCGCTTCGTCGGGATAGGGAACCAGCAGCTTGAACAGGAACCGGTCAAGCTGGGCTTCGGGCAGCGGATAGACGCCCTGGTTTTCGATCGGGTTCTGGGTTGCGACCACCATGAAGCGGGGCGGCAACTGGTGGGTTTCCCCGTCCAGCGTCACGCGCCGTTCCTGCATCGCTTCGAGCAGCGCGGCCTGTGTCTTGGGCGGTGTGCGGTTGATTTCGTCCGCCAACAGCAATTCGCAGAAGATCGGCCCGCGCGTCAGCGTGAATTGGCTGGTCTGGAAATTGAATAGGTTGGAGCCAAGGATATCGCCCGGCAGCAGATCGGGCGTGAACTGGATGCGCCCGTAATCAAGGCCGAGCGCGGTGGAGAATGCCTGCGCAAGGAACGTCTTGGCCGTCCCCGGAGGCCCTTCGAGCAGGACGTGACCCTGACTGATCAGGGCGACCAGCAGGTGATCAACCATGGCGTCCTGCCCGACAATCGCTTTTGCCACTTCCGCGCGGATGGCCTGTGCGAGATCGCGCACCTGTTGCAGCGTCATCGCGCCGGCTTGCGGGGATTGTTGCTGCGGTGTGTCCATTTCTGTGCTCATCGGGATGCTTCTCTTTCTGAATGGCCAGATGTCTTGTGCAAAAGCTCGTAAAGGGCCTGCGCGGCGCGCAGTATGTCGACCGGGCGTTCCGCCTCTCGCAGCCGTGCGGCGCGGCTGGAAAAGCTTTCTTCACCGGGCAATCGGCGAGAGACGGCGGCGTCGAGCGTTTCCTCATCCGCCCGGGCAAGGCCGAGCGCATGGGCCAGCTTGCGCTCGATCAGCGCGATATAGGGTTCGCCCAGCAGCCGCATCCGCCGCGCTCGCACGATCAGCCCGGCCCCATTGCTGACCAGCCGGCGCTTGCCGAAAGCTATTTCCTGCGCAGGGGCCGCCGTCGGCCCGAACCGCAAGAAAGCGCGCCAGCCCACGATCAGCAGGGCGAGGATCAGGCACAGCGTTGCGGCAAGGAATGGCGGCTGGAAGGCGAGGGTCAAGAGGTTGACCGAACCGCCATAGCCGTTGAGCGTCAGGTCGATCGTGATCGCATCGGTATCGCCATATCCAGCCTCCCGCACCAATGCGAGCGCGGCGGCGGCCCGGGTCGGATCGGCAAGCCCGTAATTGTTCATGAGGTCCGGTTCCGCCACGAACATGACCCAATGCGCGTTTTCGTAGTATTCGCTGCCTTCTTCACCGACGACCTGAACCGCCAGCGCATGGCCACCGGCATCAACGATCAAAGGCTCAAGGCCTGCGCCGGATTCGGCATAGCTGATTGTTCTGGTCGGAAGCTCGCCCGACAATTCCAGCCCGCCCCATGATGTTGCCGCATCGTCTTCGAGTTTCTCGATTTCATGGGTAAGCTTGAAGGGGGGCGGCAGCTCGCTGGTCCAGTCCTGCGCGCTTGCGTCGATCAGGCTGACCCAATCGTCCTGCATCCGTTCCTCGTCTGCCTCGATCACATCATCGCGGGGTTTGATCGCCTGCCATTTTGGCAGGATCACCAGAGTCGGGCCGAGATACTCGCGATTATTCAGGATTTCAGCGAATTCCTCAGGGTCTGTGAATGCAGGAGGGGTGAGGATCAGCAGGTCGGTCGTCTCGAGCCCGGCGCGGCTGCGGGAAGTTTCGACGGTGTACCCATTCGCCTTGAGCAGCCTTGCCAGCCCTGAATAGCCGTTGATCCCGTCAGCCGCGGCATGCGCTTCGCCGCCGCTGTCAGGTTCACCGGTGTCGCCCGCGGCGATGAAATAGAGCATGGCCAGAAATGCGATGAAGCCCACCACCAGCACCGCCAGGAAACCACCCCTGCTGAATGGCGATGCGCCGCGTGCCCGCTGAATGCCGGTGCTCATGCCTTGCCTCCTTCGATCCGGCTGAGCGCGAAATCGGCATAAGCATTGCGGGCCGCTTCCCAATCGGTGCGGTCGAGAGCGGTAAGCGCGAACAGGCTGCGTTCGACCCGCTCGGCAATCGTGGCAAAGGCCCCGCGCGCCTTTTCTGAAAGCGCGGGCAGGGCGGCAAGTTCGCGCGCGGTGCTCGAAGGTTCGACCCAGTCGGGCCGTGCCCGCGCGATCTGCCCGACACTGCGGATCAGCAACAGATGGGTTGCCTCGTCAAACCGGCCTTCGTCGGCCAAACGGTCCGCATCTTCGAGCAGGGCAAGCGATTCTTCGCGGTCTGGCGCCCATTCCGGCTCGCTCCGCGCCCGGCGTGCAGCTTTGGCGCGTTGAGCCAGCGGGCCGAATGTGCGCGCCAACAGATACAGGACGAACGCTGCCAGCAAAGCGAGCAAGACCCATTGCAGCACCGGCCAGGAAAGGCCGAGCGCCTGACCAACCGGGGCAAGCATCGAAGCGAGAAAATCAAGCACGGCACCCAGCATCTCTGCCAGCCATCCGGGCTCGGGCGGGTCTGGCGGGACGAGGGTGATCTCTTCAAACTGGATGTCGGGATCGCCGCGCAGTTCCTGCCAGCCATCGGGCGCGCCCACTGCATTGGCAGGAGGGCTGCTGGCGACAGGAATTGCGGCAGGTGCGCCCTGTTCTGCCGGAATGGTCTGCACAGCGTTGGTCATGCAAGCGCACTGGTGGCATGGCCACACCGGCGGTGCAACAGGCTTTGGCGTCTTTTCGCTGGTGCTTTGGGGTTAACCGCGCTTGCGGCCCTGTTCGTAGGTGCCCAGCACTCGCAATTCCTTGGAATGAAACGCACATTCCTCCAACGCACGATCGACTGCCGGATCGCCGGGGATGCCGATGATGTCGGCGTAGAAGCGGGTGGCGGAAAAGCTGGTGCCTTGCTGGTAGCTTTCCAGCTTGGTCATGTTGACGCCGTTGGTGGCGAACCCGCCCAGCGCCTTGTAAAGCGCCGCCGGAATGTTCTTCACTTCGAAGACGAAGGTGGTGATGGCTGGTTTTCCGGCGTCGACATTGATGAAGGTCGGCTTGTCCGCGAGGATCACGAAACGCGTCATGTTGTCGTCGCTGTCTTCGACATTGCGCTCGACGATATCCAAGCCGTAAAGTTCCGCCGCGATCGCGGGCGCGATGGCAGCAACCGTCGGGTCGCCTTTCTCGGCCACAAAGGCGGCAGCGCCAGCCGTGTCGGCATAGCTGAGCGGAACAATGCCCCGCTCCCGCAGGAAGAATCGCGACTGACCCAAAGCCTGAGGGTGGCTGTAGGCGGCTTCGTATGGTCCTTCGCCAAGGCCCATCAGCGCGTGATGGATCGGCATGAAGTATTCGCCGACAATGGCAAGGCCACTTTCGGGTAGCAGGAAATGGATGTCGGCCACCCGGCCATGCTGCGAATTCTCAATCGGGATGATCGCCTGACCCGCGCGCCCGTCCTTCACCGCTTCAAGCGCGTCTTCGAAACTGAAGCATGGAAGCGGCAGGGCATCGGGGCGCGCTTCCATTGCGGCGCGGTGCGAATTTGCGCCGGGAGAACCTTGAAACGCGATGGCACGCGCCGGATCGGCCGCGGCAGCGGTGCGCAGTTCTTCGACTATCGAAAGGGCAGGGCCAGGAAAGCTGTGCATGGTTGACAGCCTGCTAGAGCCCCCTTGCGTTGTCGGCAAGTGGGGCTATTGGCGCTTCTTGCGTTTGATGCACCAGATGGTGATGCGTTTCGCCTTGCACGGGCCAAGGGGGCGCATTAAGGGAGCGCCGGGATGACACAAGAAACCAACAATGAAGCTTCGCAGGGCGCGGATCAGGGCTCGGGCGATCTGTTCAACACCGCAGCGGGTTGGGTGCTTTTTGCAGCCGGCCTCGGCCTTGGCTTTTCGATCCTCGCGGACAAGTATTTCCACGGCTACGATCCGGAACGCCCCGAACAACTGGGCTATGTAATCGAAGGCGCGGTTGAGGAAGACTCCGGCGCGAAGGAAATCTCCTTTGCCGAGGCTCTGGCTTCCGTGACCGTCGAAGATGGCGAAAAAGTCTTCGCCAAGTGCTCGGCCTGCCACTCGATCGATCAGGGCGGTGCCAACGGTGTCGGCCCGAACCTCTATGGGGTTATGGGTGCGGCCATCGGTAGCCACGCCCCCGGCTATGCCTACAGCTCGGCAATGGCGAGCTTTGGCGGGCAGTGGGGCTGGGACGAAATGAACGAGTGGCTGAAGAACCCGCGCGGTTACGTCGATGGCACCAAGATGGGCTTTGCCGGTCTGTCCAGCATCGAAGACCGGGCCGCCGTGGCGCTGTACATGAACGCGAACGGCAGCAGCCTTGCCCTGCCTGAGTTCACTCCGGCAGAAGAACCGGTCGCTGAAGAAGCCGCCGAGGGCGAAGTCGCAGCCGAAGCGGCTACGGAAGAAGCAGCGGCGGCAGAAGCAGCCGAATAATCCGATCTCGGGGCGCGTTCAGTCGCGCCCCTTGAACCCCTGCGCAACCACGTACCACTCCGAAGAGTCCTTGCGGCTTGCCGGTGGTTTTGCGTGTTTGACGCTGGTGAAATGCTTTTTCAGCAGCGCCAGCAATTCGGTGTCGGTTCCGCCCGCCAGCACCTTGGCGACGAATGCCCCGCCTTTTTCCAGCGTTTCCACCGCGAACCAAGCCCCAGCTTCGACAAGCGCCATCGTGCGCAAATGGTCGGTCTGTTTGTGGCCCACCGTGTTTGCCGCCATGTCGGAAAGCACGAGATCGGGCGCGCCGCCCAGCGCTTCTTCAAGCATCGCGGGGGCCTTGTCGTCCATGAAGTCCATCTGGAAGATGGTGACGCCGTCGATCGGTTCGGTCGGCAGCAGATCAATGCCGACCACTTGCGATTTGGGCGTCTTTGCCCGCACGACCTGGCTCCATCCGCCCGGCGCAATGCCAAGGTCGACCACACGTTTCGCCCCGCGAATCAGGCGAAACCGATCATCCAGTTCGATCAGCTTGTAAGCGGCGCGGCTGCGGTACCCGTCGGCCTTGGCCTGCCGGACATAGGGGTCGTTGAGCTGGCGTTGCAGCCAGCGGGTCGAGCTTTCGGTGCGCTTCTTGGCGGTCTTGACCCGCCGTTCCGGGTTGCGGCCTGAACGTGTCATTTGGACCCCTGCCCGTTAGTCTTGTGCCCGTTTGGCCTGCGCGGTTTGCTCGCCCGCATTTCGTTGAGCGCGCGCAGGCTGCGCTCGCTCTGGCGTTCGGCGGCCATCAGGCTGCGCAAGATTCCTTCGCGAATGCCACGATCAGCAACCCCCAGTCGCTCCGCCGGCCAGAGGTCGAGTATCGATTCGAGAATGGCGCAACCTGCCACCACCAGATCGGCGCGATCCTGCCCGATGCATGGCAATTCGCTGCGCTCCTCCGGCGACATTGACGACAAATCGCTGCTGATGGTGCGCATGGCATGGGACGGTACGATCAAACCATCCACCGCCTTGCGATCATAATGCGGCAATTCAAGGTGAAGGCTCGCCAGAGTGGTGACTGTACCGCTGGTGCCCAGCAGGCGAATGTCGTCGCACTGTGCGGCTTCGGCAATCCGCTGCGCAAAGGGGGCGAAACTGTCCGAAACCAGTTGTCGCATCCGGGCGTAGCGATCCAGCCGTGCAGCACGACTGTCCTCTCCCCGGCCCACGGTATCGGTCAGGGATACCACGCCCCAGGGCACGCTTTGCCAGTCGATGATGCGCGGGATGCGCCCGCCCGGTTCAAGCAGTACGAGCTCGGTCGAGCCGCCGCCGATGTCGAAGATTACAGCCGGGCCTTCACCCTGTTCGAGCAAAATGTGGCAGCCCAGAACGGCCAGCCGGGCCTCCTCCTCAGCGCTGATGATGTCGAGCACGATGCCGGTTTCGCGGCGCACCCGCTCGATGAATTCCGCTCCGTTTTCGGCCCTGCGGCATGCCTCTGTCGCCACCGATCGGGCAAGGCGGACATTGCGGCGGCGCAGCTTGTCCGCGCAGATGGACAGGGCGCCCAGCGCCCGGTCCATCGCCTCGTCCGAAAGCCGGCCGCTGGTTGCAAGCCCTTCGCCCAGTTTTACCACGCGGCTGAAGGCGTCGATTACGGTAAAGTCGCGACCTGAAGGCCGCGCGATCAGCAGGCGGCAATTGTTCGTTCCGAGATCCAGCGCGGCGTATGCTTCTCCGCGCATTTGAGGCGCACCTGCGGCCGGTCGGCCCCCTACTTCACGCAAGGCCTGGCGACGCGAGCCAGTTCCGCGCTGTCCGCGCGTTTTGGGTGCTTCGTTGCCATCGCCTTTGCGCGCTTTCGGGGCGCGTTTGGCATTGGACCTCTCGTTCGGCCTCTGGCCTGGCTGGTGGGAGCGCTTGTAGCGAAAATCGGCTACTTTGCCGGACCTGTCGCCCCTGTTTTTACCAGCTCTCCTGTTCTCGTCCGGCGGAAGCGTATCCGCCATAAATCATTCTTTCTTCTCACTGACGCGAATGGAGCGCCAGCACCTGAAGCCAAATCTAACAGCGGTGCAGGGCAAGAGCAAGCAAGTCGGCCTTGACCGCGCAGTCTTGCGAACCTAACAGGCGCGTCTCGCACGGCAGAGCAGTCTGATTCTGCGCGCGGTAATGCCCCGTCGTCTAATGGTAAGACTACGGACTCTGACTCCGTCAATTGAGGTTCGAATCCTCACGGGGCATCCAGCTTTTTCCTGACAACTGTTGTCTTGCCCGCGACTTGCTGCGCGCCTACTTGCCGATGCATGACAGAAAAAGACCTTACAGACCGCAAGTTCTACCGCGCCGGTGAAGAAAGCCGGTTCGCCGACGAATCCCCCGAACGCACCCCGCAAACGATGCATCCAGCCTACAAGCTGGCGTTCCGCGATACCGAATTCCTGCTGCGCGACGAATTGCGCCCGGTCCGTTTCCAATTGGAATTGCTGAAGCCTGAAATGCTGCTCGACGAGGCGCGCGTGGGTTCGACCATGGTGATGTACGGCTCCGCCCGCATCCCGTCGCCCGAGCAGGCGCAGGCCAAGATCGACGCGGCCAAGGACGGCAGCGAATACGAACAGAAAGTCGCAGCCAATCTCGCGGCGAAGGCGAAGTATTATCACGAAGCCTACAAGCTTGCCCGGCTGGTTTCAGAAAAGGCGATCATCGAAAACGGCAAGCGCCAGTTCGTCGTCACCACCGGGGGTGGTCCTTCGATCATGGAGGCGGGCAACCGCGGTGCCAGCGATGCAGGGGGCGAATCTATCGGCCTCAATATTGTGCTGCCGCATGAGCAGGCGCCCAATGGCTATGTGACGCCTTACCTTTCGCTCAATTTCCATTACTTTGCCCTGCGCAAGATGCATTTTCTGCTGCGCGCGCGGGCCGTGGCGGTGTTCCCCGGCGGCTTCGGCACATTTGACGAATTCTTCGAACTGTTGACCCTGATCCAGACCGGCAAGATGAAACCGATCCCGATCCTGCTGTTCGGCGAGGATTTCTGGACCCGCGTGGTCGATTTCGAAGCCATTGCCGAAGAAGGCACGATTGCGAAATCGGATCTCGACCTGTTCCAGTGGTGCGAAACCGCCGAAGAGGCATGGTGCCACATCGCGGATTTCTACCAATTGGAGTGCTAATCCAGACGCCGCACCGCGTGGTGGCCGAGCGGCCCGTTGCCGGCGCCAAAGCCGGGGGCGTTCTCGATTGCAGCGCGCACGAAGTTCCGGCCTAGGCGCACGGCGTGTTCAAGCGGCTGACCGTGGCCCAGCAGGGTCGCAATCGCGGCTGAAAGGGTGCAACCTGTGCCATGGGTGTGCGGGGTATCGATCCGGTGGTGATCGAACTGCACCGCACGGGCATCCTCACCCGGCTGATACAGGATGTCGATGATCCGCGCGTCGCTGGTGTGGCCGCCTTTGGCCAGCACCGCCGCGCCGGTCATATGCGCGAGTTCCTCCGCCGCCTGAGCCATTTGCGATGAATCGGTCAGGTTGCGTTCGAGCAGGTGCGCAAGCTCGGGCAGGTTGGGGGTGACCAGTGTCGCAAGCGGGAACAGTCGCTCGCGCATGATCGCAATCGCTTGCGGATCGATCAGAGCCGCGCCGCTGGTTGCGATCATCACCGGGTCAAGCACGATCGGGGCTTTCACCCCTGTCAGCGCATCGGCGACATGGGTGATGATGTCGGCATCGTGCAGCATCCCGATCTTGATCGCATCGACCCCGATATCCTCGATGCACGAGGCGATCTGTTGCGCCACGACTTCGCCGGACATCGGCGCGATGGCCTGAACGCCGACGGTGTTTTGCGCTGTGACGGTGGTGATCGCCGTCATCGCATAGCCACCCAGCATGGCTATCGTCTTGATGTCGGCCTGAATTCCAGCGCCGCCCGATGAATCCGATCCGGCGATAGAGAGGATGCGCGGGGGAGGTTTGGTCATCCCTTGAACTTCCGCTCCGTGCTCGGCGGGAATTTGGCGTGCAGACTTGCTGCGCGGGTCGGCCTGTCCATCAATTCGCCACCGCAATTGGGGCAAGCATCGTCGAGTTCCTCGGCGCATTCGGCGCAATAGGTACACTCGAAAGAGCAGATGAACGCACCGGGCGCTTGAGCAGGAAGATCGGTGCCGCAGCGTTCGCAATCGGGGCGCATTTCAAGCATGGCGTCAGTCCTTTCAGGTCGCGCTGCGCACGGCGTCGCAGATACGGTCGACCACTTGTTCCACCTGCGCCGCATCGTCACCTTCTGCCATGACACGGATTACCGGTTCGGTGCCCGAAGGACGGATGACCAACCGCCCTTTGCCCTCAAGCTCGCCTTCGGCATCGGCGATCACCGCGCGCACCGTGGCATCGTCCAGCGGAGCGCCACCTTCGTAGCGGACATTCTTGAGCAATTGCGGCACGGGGTCGAACTGGTGCAGGATTTCGCTTGCCGGACGCCCCGAACGCACGAGGCTGGCCAGCACTCGCAGAGCAGCCACCGATCCGTCCCCGGTGGTCGCGTGATCAAGCAGGATCATGTGACCCGACTGTTCGCCGCCGACGTTGAAGCCGCCTTCCTTCATCCGTTCGAGCACATAGCGATCGCCGACCTTGGTGCGCTCCAGCGTCAGTCCCTTGCTGGCGAGGTGCCGTTCAAGCCCGAGGTTGGACATGACCGTGGCGACCACGCCGCCGCCCTTCAGCGCGCCCTTTTCCAGCATGCGGCCCGCGATCAGCGCCATGATCTGGTCGCCATCGACCTTCTTGCCTTTTTCATCGACCACGATCAGCCGGTCGGCATCGCCATCGAGCGCGATCCCGATATCCGCACCTTCGGCCACCACCTTGGCCTGCAGTGCCTCGATCGCGGTGGAGCCGACCCCGTCGTTGATATTGGTGCCATTCGGCTCGACACCGAGCGTTATGACCTCCGCGCCAAGCTCCCAGATGGCGGAGGGCGCAACCTGATAGGCTGCCCCATTGGCGCAATCGACCACCACCTTCAGCCCGTCGAAGCTGACTTCGCTCGACACCGATTGCTTGATCGCATGGATGTAACGCCCGCGCGCATCCTCGATCCGGCGGGCGCGGCCGATCCCTTCAGGCATGGCAAGCTGCGGTTTCTGATCGAGCAAAGCCTCGATTTCGGCTTCGGCCTCGTCCGAAAGCTTGAACCCGTCCGGGCCGAACAGCTTGATACCGTTGTCTGCATACAGGTTGTGGCTGGCCGAAATCATCACGCCGAGGTCGGCGCGCATTTCACGGGTCAGCAGCGCGATTGCAGGCGTGGGCAGCGGCCCTGTCATGATCACGTCCATGCCGACGCTGGTGAAGCCTGCCACCAGCGCGCTTTCCATCATGTAGCCGGAAAGCCGCGTGTCCTTGCCGATCACCACCCGGTGACGGTGGCCACCGCGCACGAAATAATTACCCGCCGCCTGGCCTACGCGCATCGCGGTTTCGGCGGTTATCACCCCGGCATTGGTGCGACCCCTGATTCCATCCGTGCCGAAGAATTTGCGTGCCATGCCTGCTATTCAAACCCCATGATTGTCTGCGACCATTTGTCAGGCGCTTCTGACGCGGTTATCGCCGGAAGGGAAGGGTGAGAGCGCCCAAAGGGAACCGAATTGTTGGACAATCCATCTTCAGAAGCCGCTCCTGGCGCAAGCTCCGGGTCGATCGAAAGCCGGTTTGAACTGGTCACGATCCGTCTGCCTGTCGTCGCGACCTTCGCCGCGCTGGTGCTCGGACTTGGTGCAGGCGTCGTCCTTTCATCGGCTGATCTGGCTATGTGGTTGCAGGATTCGATCGCCTTGATCGGGACCTTGTGGCTGCGCGCTTTGCAGATGACCATCATTCCGCTGGTAGCGGCCTTGCTGGTGCTGGGCCTTTCACAAATGGTCGAAGCTGCCAGTGCCGGGCGGGCCGCACGGCGTTTCCTGCTGCTGGTGATCGGGGTGGCAATCACCGGGGGATTGTTCACTGCCGTAACCCTGCCCTGGCTGCTCGACGTGTTCCAGATCCCTGCAGATGCGGCGGGTTTCATCGCTGAAAGCGCGGGGGAAGGGCAGGAAGTGCCGGGCATCCTCGATTTTCTGAAATCCTTGATCGCGCCCAATATCATCGCGGCTGCGGCGGAAACCAACATGCTGCCGCTGACGATTTTCTTCGCACTGTTTGCGATTGCGATCACCCGCTTGCCCGAACGTCAGGGCGAAAGCCTGCTCGGTTTTTTCCATGCCATTGCCAATGCCATGCTGCTGATCATCGGCTGGGTGTTGTGGATCGCGCCGATTGGCGTGGCCGCGCTCGCATTCGGGGTGGGGCTGCGCAGCGGAGGAAGCGCTTTTGCCGTTCTGGGCCACTACATCCTCGTGGTGTCGGCAATGGGGGGCTTCATCTTCCTGCTCGCCTATGCAGTTGCGGTGGTGCTTGGCCGGGTCAGCCTAGCAAAGTTCGCGCGCGCGATCCTGCCCGCACAGGCGGTGGCGGTGTCGACCCAAAGCTCACTTGCCAGCCTCCCGGCCATGCTGGACAGCGCGTCGCGACTGGGCCTGCGTGCGAGCACTTCGGAATTTGTGCTGCCACTGGCCGTCGCAATCTTCCGCGCGACCAGCGTGGCAATGAACCTTGCGGTCGCGCTTTATGTCGCGGCACTGGCCGGGATCGAGGTGCCGTTTGCGCTGATGCTGGTGGGGATCGCCGTGGCGGTGGTGATCAGCATCGGATCGGTGTCGCTTCCCGGATCGATCAGCTTTGTCGTCTCGATCGGGCCGATTGCCTTGGCGATGGGCGTGCCGATCGAGCCATTGGTGTTGCTGGTGGCGGTGGAAATGCTGCCCGACATCATGCGCACTCTTGGCAATGTGACGATGAACGTGGCAGTCGCCAGCGCGGTGGATCGCAGCCGGGATCAGGCCTGAGCGTCGCTCACGCCGCGTTCTAGCACCTCGCCCTTGAACAAGGGTTCGCCGAATATGAAACCGACCAGATTGGGCCGCCCGATATGATCGAACAGCGCTGTCAGCGTCAGCAGGATCGGCACCGATAGCAGCGCGCCCGGCACACCCCATATCCAGGTGAAATAGGACAGCGCGATCAGGATCATTACCGGGCTCATGGTGAAGCGCGCGCCCAGGATCGATGGGGTGATTACATTCGCCTCTACCGTATGAAGCGCGATATAGGCGATGGCCGGGATCAGACCGAGCCATACCGTCTCTGCCGTGCCAAGCCCGAACAGCGCCAGCAGCGCCGTCATCGCCAGCGGCCCGACATAGGGAATGAAATTGAGGATCGCGGCAAGCCCGCCCCACATGATCGGGGCATCGACCCCCAGTGCCCAAGCACCCAGCGCAACGACCACTCCGACCCCTGCGTTTATGAAGCCGACGGTGATGATGTATGCGGCGACCTTGTCCTGAACCTCGCGCATGGCGCGCGCTGCCTTCACGCTGGAGCCGAAGCTGGCGCGATCGAACAACAGGTGCCGCCGCATCCGCACACGCGCCTCGATCATGAAGAACGCCATCAGGAACATGATCAGCACCTCCACCACCACGCTGGGGGTGGAATAGGCGATTTCTTCCAGCAGGCTCGGGGTTGCCAGCACCACTTCGACAGTGCCGCTGTCGCCCATCAGCTTGGCCATTTCCTCATTCGCCATGGCGAGCCACGCGAATTCCTCTCGCAGATCGGCAAATCGCTGGCCGACAGTGGCTGCAATGGCCGGGATTTCGTCAAACAGGTCCAGCGCAGGTTGCAGGATCAGGGCGAGCGCCAGAAGCAGAATGCCGAGAAAGACCGTCAGCGCGCCAAGCGAGGCAAGGACATTGGGCAGGCCCAGCTGCGCCAGCCGATCGGCCAGAGGAGAAAGCAGGATGGTCAACAGGATCGCGGTGACCAGCGGCAGGAAAACCACCGACCCGATCGACAGAACAAACGGGAGAGCAAGGAACAGTCCGAGGCCGATCAACAGCACCAGCGCCGACATCAGCCGCAATTCCTGCTCCGCCAGAATCAGCCTGCGCTGATTGCGTTGGCGGGCGCTGTCGCTGCGTGGCTGTTCTTCTGGCGCTTCGCTGTTCATGGCAGGGTGTCACTCACGGTTTGCGCCTTTATCGCAAGCCTGAGCGGCTTCGCCAAGTGTTCTAGCTCTTGGCAGTCGCTACGCCTCTGCCCGCGGCAACATCGTCCAACTCTTCGAGAATAGCGCTGTGAGCGATGTCGTCATCGACGGAACGCTGCGGAATGGTGCCTTCGGCCAGCATGGTGTTGAGCGTGGCCCGGGCCCGTCCCACCCGGCTCTTGATCGTGCCGATCGCGCAGCCGCAGATTTCCGCCGCTTCCTCATAGGAAAACCCGCCTGCCCCCACGAGCAGCAGCGCCTCTCTGCGTTCCGGCGGCAAGGTCAAAAGGGCGCGGTGCATGTCGGAAAGGTGGATAGGTTCTTCCTGTCCGGCGGGAGCCGTCAGGATGCGTTCCGCGACCCCTTCGTCATATTCGCCGCGAAAACGGTTGCGGCGCATATCGGTGAGATAGGCGTTGCGCAGGATGACAAAGGTCCACGCCCGCATCGAGGTGCCTGGTTCAAACCGGTCTTGGGCAGCCCATGCCTTGAGCATGGTTTCCTGCACCAGATCATCAGCCATGTCGGGCCTGCCACACAAGCCGCGCGCAAAGGCGCGCAGATGGGGAATGACCTCTTCGAGTTCGCGCCTGAAATCAGCCTTCTGATCCGGAGTGCGCTTTGGCTGGTTTTCGGCTTGTCCCATCAGGCCTCGCCCCCGCTTCCCGACGCGCCGCATTCGCCATCGGATGCGTCAAGTTGAGCGAGGAGATCCTTGAACGAATTTGGGATCGGTTCGTCGACGACTGTGTCGTAAAGCTGTTTCAGCCCGTCTGCCCACGCAGGCGAATGCGCAGCGTTCTTCGGCTTGTCATGCCGGTCGCCGTCGTCATCGGGTTTGCCATTGGCTGCCATGCGCAGAAGTTTCCCATCCCAATCGTCACGCGATCATAAGCCGTTTGAGCAAACTATGCCAAACCGGATCGCAAGACGTTGTGATTTGGGAACGATGCGCGCCTTGTTTTGTTCCGTGCTCAGGCCTTACGAAGACCGTGGCAGGAACCTTGGGAGAGAAGATCATCAGCGCATCGGGCAGGCCTACTATTGATCATGCAGGCCCTGAAGCAGTTGCCGAGGCCGGTGCGCTTGCGCGTGCGTGGCAGGCGAGATCCCTGCTGGTGCGCTATCCTAGAGCCATTCCCGCCGCGATTTTCCTCGCCATTGCTGCGATAACCGCCTTGAGTGTTTATGCGATCGAAACGAACGCCAAGCAAAGCAGCCGGGCCGAAGTGCGCGATTACGCCCAGTCGATCGCTTCCGCATTGGAACGGCGCGGCAACAATTTCTCCTCCTACCTTCGCGCGGGCGCCGCTCTTTTCGCCAGCATCGATGAAGTAAGTCCCCAGACATTCAGCCAGTTCGTCGCCGAACTGAGGCTGGATCAGAATTACCGTGGTGCAGAGGGTATCGGCTGGATCGAAGTGATCGAGCCGGGGAGCAGCACTGCCTACCTTGCGCGCGTGAGGGCATCGCAACCCGATTTCCCGGATATTCGCCCGCCAGCATCACAAGCTGGAGAGGTAATCGCCCCGGTTACCTATTTTTCGCCTGACACTTCCCGCAATCGCCGGGCGCTCGGGTTTGACATGTATTCGGAGCCGGTGCGTGCTGCTGCCATGGAAGAGGCGAGGCGCACTGTCATGCCGACAGCGTCAGGTCGCATTGTGCTGGCGCAGGAAGGCGCTGGCGAGGCGCCGGGGTTTGCGATCTTCATGCCTGTCTACCGGTCTGTGCCTCAATCGCCGACACAGGATCGTGCCTTGGCAGGATACATCTTCAGCTCGTTCAATGCAGGGCAGTTCCTTGACGAGGCGATCGAGCGTTCGCCGCCGACCGAACTGGGCGTGCGGCTTTACGACACGGAGACCGACAACAGGCACTTGCTGGTATCGCGTTCGACTGGAGCGGCA
The DNA here is from genome assembly GCF_036322605.1 of Erythrobacter sp. Dej080120_24. Lineage (GTDB taxonomy): Bacteria > Pseudomonadota > Alphaproteobacteria > Sphingomonadales > Sphingomonadaceae > Erythrobacter > Erythrobacter aurantius. The sequence continues at coordinate 3,338,333 of NZ_AP027262.1, read as the reverse complement.
GGCACCGACAGGTTCGAGTTGCCGGTGAACATCGCCAATCGCGATCTTGTTCTGGTGATCGACTCTGCAGACGTACGCGGTCTGGCGCCGCTTTCGATGGTTACGCTGATGTTCGGAATCTCGCTGGCGAGCCTGCTGATGCTGATCCTGCGTCTGCTGGCACGTCAGGCGCGCGAGGACGAGGAGCGGATTGCCTTTTTCGAAGAGCAGAATTCAATCCGCAATTCGCTTTCGCAGGAGCTTAATCACCGGGTCAAGAACACGCTCGCCAATGTGCTTTCGATCATGTCGCTCACGCGCCGCAGAGCCAGCGGGCTCGATGATTTCGCCGACAGTCTGGAAGGACGCGTCCGCGCGCTTTCGGCGACACACGATCTTCTGACCGGGACAGATTGGGGTACGACCCCGATTCGTTCGGTGATCGAGGCAGAACTGTCGCACATCGTTTCGGGCGATGCGGCGGAACTGGTGCTGGAAGGCCCCGCAGTGGAACTGGCCCCCAATGATGCGCTGTCATTCGGTCTCGCGATCCATGAACTGGCCACCAATGCTGCAAAGTTCGGCGCGCTGAGCGTGGCAGGCGGGATGGTCAGCATCCGCTGGTCGCTTGAGAGTGATTGCCTTGCCAAGGTGGAGTGGAGCGAGAGTGGAGGGCCGCTTGTGCAGGCAGCACGCCAGAGGGGCTTCGGCACCGATCTGATCGAGAAGATCGTCGCCCACGAACTGAAGCACAAGGTCGAACTGGATTTCAGACCCGAAGGCGTGCGCTGCGTGATCTGCGTACCGGTGCGCAGGCGAAGCGAGTTCCAGATGCGCAAGGTGCCCGCAAAGGGGCAGGGGCTCTAGAGCGGTTTGCTCGATCCGAAGAACAGCGCCTGGCTGATCGCGGCGCGCACCGTCTGTTCCTGAAACGGCTTCGTCACCAGATAGGTCGGCTCGGGCCGGTCCCCGGTCAGCAAGCGTTCGGGATAGGCGGTGATGAAGATCACCGGCACACTGTCGATCGCGAGAATATCATCCACCGCGTCCAGACCTGATGATCCGTCGGCAAGCTGGATGTCGGCAAGCACAAGGCCGGGACGCTTGGCTGCGACCACTTCGAGCGCCTGAGTGTGCGTTGCGGCGGTGCCGCAGATTTCATGGCCGACGGAAGTAACGAGGTCTTCCAGTTGCATGGAAATCAGCGGTTCGTCTTCGATGATCAGCACCGAAGTCGACTGTTCGCGATCAATTTCGCTGACCGCCTCGGCGACGAGCGATTCGACCTGTGCGGTTTCCAACCCCATGATCTGCCCCGCTTGAGCCGGGGAGAAGTCTTCGAGTGTGGTCAGTAAAAGAGCCTGACGGTTGAGCGGGGTGATCGCTCCCAACCGGTTCTGCGCTCCGGCTTCGTGTTCGCCAGCCTGCGACGATACCGGCTCGATATTGACGTTTGCGCTCGACCATACCGCGTTGAACGCCCGGTAAAGCGGGATGCGGCCACCCTCGAGGGATGCCTTCAGAGCAGGATCGGCCAGCGCCGCTTCAAGCGTGGCGCGGACAAACGCATCACCGGTGCTTTGCGACCCGGTAAGAGCGCGCGCGTACCGCCGCAGGAAGGGAAGATTCGTCGCGATTTGCTGACCCAGTGACATTGTCTTCTCCTGCTTGATTGCGGCCGTGTGGCCTCGGCTTACCTGCATATGGAATATTTTTCAGAAAAATTTGATCCCGACGGGAACGCCTTTCTCGTGTGCGCATTGTCAGTTTGTCACCGCCGAGACCCCCCTCCCGTCCAAGCGGCTGGTGATACGATCCCGAAAGGCCTCCACATCATTGGTGTGGAGGCCTTTTTTATGCCCGTTTCAACAAGGCGAGCAGACCTGCACGTGGCTTTTCCGTGAGCGCGGCAACAAGTTCTGCCGGATCGTAAGGCTTTGCCAATACCGGGCCCAATTGCCGGATGTGTTCGGGAATATCGCCCGGCGATCCGGTCTGAAAGACTATCCTCGTTTGCGCATCTCCCAACGCCTTGACCAGTTCGGCGATTTCCCAGCCGTCATCACTGTCGGCAAGATGCACGTCGAGAACCATCGCATCGAAATTGCCTGCGCGAAGCTTTCCAAGGGTGCACGATGCGGAAGGACAGATGGAAACCTCGGCAAACCCGTGATCGAGCAGCGTTTGCTGGATTGTCAGCCCCAGGACGGCATCGTCTTCGACAACGATGACGCGGCGGGGGCGCTTTGAACGGAAGTGTGCGCCAATGGCCATCAGTCAGCCATGCGGCGGGCATCGCATTTTGGCAAGAAAGCTATGGTTTCAGCCAATCGACTTTTCGTAGACCGCGTATTCCCGGTTGATCGTGCTTTCGATGGTGTCGGCAATCGCCACCATTCCCTGATTGTCTTCGAGGATCCAGCCGATCTCCCCGCGAGTTGAATCATACCGGGCAGCCGCATTGTCGCGGATGTAGCTGATCATCATGAAAGCCAGCTGGCTCGCCATGCGCGAGTTCTGGAATTCCTTGAGCACACCCATCAACGGTACGCGCATGTCCGAACCCGAAGGTTTCCTGAGCCAGCGGAGCAGATGGAACCAGCCGAACGGGAAGAGCTTTCCGCCCGTCTTCTTCAGGACGTGGTTGATATCCGGGAAGGTCAGCATGAAGGCAACCGGGCGGCCATCCACCTCGGCAATCATGTTCAGGTCTTCGTGGATGATCGGTTTCAGCTTCACCCCGGTATAAGCCACCTCTGCCGGGGTCAGCGGCACAAAGCCCCAATTGTCCGACCAAGCATCGTTGAGAATGGCGAGGATCTTTGCTGCTTCCTCGTCCCAGTCCTTCTTTCTGACGGGCCGAACATTGATCCGCTTGTTGCGTTCGCCCGATTGCACGATCCGCTGCACCAGCGGCGGGAAGCCCTTCGTAATGTCGAGATCGTAGGTGTAGAGCGTCTTGGCGCGCGTATATCCCGCCGCCTCGATCCAGCCCGCATAGTGTGCAGGGTGATGGCCCATCATGATGACCGGCGAATGGTCATGCCCCTTCACCAGCAGACCCGGCTCCTCCCAGATCGACATCGAGATCGGGCCGACGACGCGGTTCATCCCCTGATCGCGCAGCCATTTCTCGGCAGTCTCGAGCAATTGGCTGGCAACAGTTTCATCCTGCGCGTCGAAATAGCCGAACATTCCCGCGCCGGGGCCAAATCCCTGTTCAGGCGACATCTGCAAGGCAAGTTCATCGATATGCGCTGAGATACGGCCGACAGGCTTTCCGTCGCGATGGGCGATGAACAATTGCGCGCGCGCGTGGCCGAAGAACGGGTTCTTTGCCGGATCGACAAGCTCCAATTGCTCGCTGCGCAATTGCGGCACCGAATGCTCCAGTTGAGCGGCAAAGGCCCGTCCCAGATCGACGAAGCGTTCGCGCCCGTTCTTGTCGGTGATGGCCTCAATGCTTATCTGTGCGTCTGCCAAGGGATTTGTCCCGTATTGCTTTATGTCAAAGCGTCCTTGCGGCTTGCTGGCCTAAGGCGCAAGCCAGTCGATCACACTTATGAGCAAAGCGGGTTTGCCGTAACCGCTGCAAATGCGGTATTGGCCCTTTGTCGAAACAACCAACATGACCATGCACCAGCCACTTTCCACTTCCCCATCCGCCACGAAGCCGCGCGCGACCCGCGCTGATTTCCAGACTGCGGACGACAAGGACATGCTGCGCGCTGCCCGCGATCTGACCAAGGATCTGGGTGAAGCGCGCGGTGCGATCTACTGGCCGGACATGCTGATATCGGCTGCGTTGGGCTATGGCGGTATTGCTGCCGCGATCCTGACTGAAAATCTGGCGATTGCTATCGCCGCCGGTCTTGTTGCATCGCTGGCGCTGTATCGCGCGCTCATGTTCATTCACGAATTGACGCACATCCACCGCGACGCGTTGCCCGGATTTCGCGCCGGCTGGAACCTGCTGGTCGGCATTCCCATGCTCACGCCTAGCTTCATGTACGAAGGTGTGCACGTGATCCATCACAAGCGCACCCAGTACGGCACGGTGGAAGATCCGGAATACCTGCCGCTGGCACTGATGAAGCCTTGGAGCCTGCCGGTATTCGTCATCATTGCATTGCTGGCCCCTATCGCATTGCTGATCCGGTTCGGTGTGCTGGTTCCGCTTGGCGCGATCATTCCGCCCCTGCGCAAGTTCACGTGGGAGCGATTTTCGGCGCTTTCGATCAACCCCGATTTCCGGCGCAAGCCGCCAACCGGCGACTTTGCCCGCATGGTGTTCTGGCAGGAAGCCGGAGCCAGCATCTGGGCTATCGCTCTGATCGCCAGCACCTTTGCGCTTGGATGGCGGCCTTTGCTGATCGCGCTCGCGATCGTATCGTTCACTGCCCTGCTCAACCAGCTGCGTACGCTGGTCGCGCATCTGTGGGAGAACGAGGGCGAGCCGATGACGGTGACCGCGCAATTCCTCGACAGCGTCAACGTGCCGCCGCCGGGCATCGCTGCCGAAATCTGGGCTCCGGTTGGGCTGCGCTATCACGCCTTGCATCACCTGATGCCATCGATGCCCTATCACGACCTGCCCGAAGCGCACCGCCGGCTGGCGAAGGAACTGGGCGATGGTTCGACCTATGAAGGCGCGAACCACCCCGGCATGTTGACGCTGGTTGCCCGGATCGCCCGCAGCACCATGGTGCCCCGCTAGGCTTCAGTCGGCTGGAAGCAGCTTGTTGCGTTCGGGATCGATCGCCCGCCCGCCGTCGTCATTGCTGCCGCTTTCCATTGTTGCAGGCGCCGCAGGTTCGATGCCTGCATCATCGCCGGTTTCGGCCTCGGCGCCTTCAGCCGCTGCGTCTGTCCCTTCGTCGGCTGGGATGACCTCGGTGATGTCGGGAGCCTCTTCCGGCTCTTTCTGACAGGCTACGAGCGCGAGCGAGAACGCTATCGTTGCGAGGGCGGGCGCGACTTTCATGAGCTTGATCCTCTTTTGTGATGCGCCAGCATAGCCCGACGCGATCAATCGAGGAAACAGATCATTGCGCAGCGGCGATCCGCCGGCAGGCCGTTGTCCGCTTCCAGCGCCAATTCGGCAGCGAGGCGGGGGTGCGCATCAAGCGCCGTGACTTCTTCGAAACCGATCCGTGCATAGAATGGTGCGTTCCACGACACGTCGCGAAATGTCGTGAGCGTCAGCGTCCGGAATCCAGAATTGCGCGCATCAATGATGCTGGCCCGCAGCAGGCCCGCACCGATCCCGAGCTTCTGAAAGTCGGGGTGGACCGACATTTCCCAGATATGCAGTTCACGCCTGAATGGCTCCGTCGCAATGAAGCCTACGCACTGGTCGCCATGAAGTGCGGTCAGGCAATGTCCTTTGCGGATCAGGCTCGAGTGGCGTTCCACCGCGATGACATCACCGCTCGCAAGATAAGCGAGTTCGGGAATAGTCTCAAAAAGGCGCGCTGCCGCTTGTTCGATCGCAGGAAAATGCTCGGCATCCTCGGGCCGCGCAAGGCGGAGCGACCATCCGCTCACTCTTCGGTCCTGATCAGAACCGTCTCACCGACCAGCAAAAACAGGAAGAAAGGTGCCCATGCCGCGAGGAAGGGCGGATATCCGCCAAAGCTGCCCATCGCCAGGGCGGCATTGTCCACCACGAAATAGGCGAACCCCAGTGCCATCCCGATGATCGCACGCACGAACAATTGCCCCGATCGCGCAAGGCCGAAGGCGGCGACCGAACCCAGCAATGGCATGAGCAAGGCCGACAGGGGGCCTGAAATCCGGTGCCACCACTTGGCCCGCATCTCCGAGGTTCTCCGCCCCACCGACTCCAGCGCAGTTATCGTTGCGCCCAGTTCCCAGAAGCTTTGTCCGTCAACGTCGACTGATTGCAGATCGATCTGGTCCGGTGTCAGCCCTTCGCCGACAATCACGGTGTCGAGCGTCTCAACCTCGGTGGCTCCGACATCGAAGCGGCGCGGGTTCTCCAGCTTCCAACCCGGCGCGGCATAGGTGGCACGGGTTGCCCGGATTTGCTCCGTCACGATGCCGCCCGGCCCGCGAGCGTCCCAAGTGACATTCGTCAGCACGATTCCTTCGCCAGAGCCGGTCAGCGATGACGCCGACAGGATGTTGCGACCGTCCGTCAGGTTGATGTTGGCGCGCACACCCGAATCCGCCGGAATTGCACCATATTCGACCGCCTCCCACGCTTTCAGCGTCGCGTTCGCGCGGGTCACGATCCTTTCGTTAAAGCCAAAACTGATGACGGAAATGACTGCCGCCGTCAGCAGCAGCGGTGACAGCACCTGATGGGCGGACAGCCCCGCCGCCTTCATCGCCACAACTTCGCTATTCTGGTTCAGCGTCACCAGCGTGATCAGCGTGGCGAGCAGCACCGAATACGGCAGGAACCGCGATATCAACTGCGGGACACGGAGACTTGCATATTTCAGGATCTCAGCCTGTCCATTGCCCTGCGGTTCGAGGATCTTGCCCGTCGAACCGAGCAGGTCGAGCGCGAGAAGCACCAGAACCAGCATCACGAGGACCGCGATGATCCGCACCACGAACATCTTCGCGAGATAGAATGTCAGCGAGCGGGAAGGGAAAAAGTCGAGCTGCACCGTGTGTGCGCCTTTCGTCTATTCGGCAGGAGCCAGCCGAGAGTCTTTTTCGGCTGCCTGATCAGCGGAATGATCGGCCAGAAGCGATGGTGGCTTGCGACGCGCGAACAGCTTGCTCACTTTTTTGGAGAGCTTGGCAAACAGCGTTTCCAGCGCACCGAGCGCCTGGCCACCGGGGACGTGCGCCGTACGGTAATACATCCATAGAATAAGAGCGGCGAATAGGAAGAAAGGCCCCCAAAGCGCCACGATCGGATCGATCCGGCCTAACGTGGCGACGTCTTCTCCGTACTGATTGACCTTGTGATAGGCGACCACGAGTATGATCGAGACGAACACCCCCAGCGCGCTGGTGGATCGTTTCGGCGGTATCGCCAGCGCCACCGCGAGCAGCGGCATAAGCAGCATCATGACAACTTCGACCAGGCGATAGTTGAAAGTCGCCTGACTGGCATCGCGCTCCGACTTGGTCGAGCTTTTGTCAGCCCAGCCGATGCTGAGCAATTCCGGGAGGATATATTCCCGGCTGGCGTCGCCGCGAGCGCGAAACTCCTCGATCTTGGGAAGGTCGATTGGCAAATCGTGCCGACTGAATGACAGCACCCGCGGCGTCTCGCTGCCGGTGTCCTGAATGATCGTACCTTCCGTAAGGCGCAGGATGATCGTGTCGGGATCGTCAGAAGTTGCGAGGAACGCGCCTTCCTGCGCGCTGATGGTGAGTGTCTGTTCGCGATCATTCGACACGCGGGCATAAATCCCGATCAGCCGCCGCCCTTCATCCTCGCTCTGTTCGATGCGCAGGGCCATGCGGTCCGCCAGCGTGGTGAATTCGCCAACCTTGATCGACGCACCAAGCGCGCCCGATCGAAGCTCGTATTCCATCTGTTCGTAGTAATAACGGCTCAGCGGCTGGACATAGAAGACCAGCGCGACGTTGACCGCGACCAGCACCAGTGTGATCGCATAGGGAACCCTGAGCAGCCGCCAGTATGACAGCCCGACTGCGCGCATGGTGTCGAGTTCGCTGGTGGTCGCGAGCTTGCGAAAGGCCAGCAGAACCCCGAGCAGCAGGCCAAGCGGGATCGCAAGGCTGGCGTATTCGGGGATCAGCGCGCCTAGCATCTTGAAGACGACCCCGATCGGGCCACCTTCGATCGCGACAAAATCGAACAAGCGAAGCATCTTGTCGAGCAGGAGCAGTGATGCCGCGAGCGCGAACACGCCCAGCATTGGCACGACAACCAAGCGGAAGATATAACGGTCAATGCTGGGAATGAAGTTGAACACGTTACGTCAGAAGCCTCTTGATCCCAGCCCCTAGCGCGAATTGTCGGCTGCGTCATGCCCCAACGCGTTATCAGCGCATCTACAGGCCTGTTTTACCAGAACCGACTGCCCGGCCCACCCTTGAAAGGCCCGGCTTCGTATTGGCTGATCCAGCCACCATAGAACCCGCCGGGCTGGGGAGTGATTTGTTCGCCATCGACAAGGCATTGATCGAGCGGATCGGGATAGAAAGCCAGATGATCGCATATCGGGGCAAAGGACTTTGTGGGTGACGGGTAACTCCACGCACCTGCAACGATCATCTGATCACCGACAACAATATCGAAATATCGTGCCTGCCCCTTCCATTCGCACAGTGTGCGGCGCGGATTGGCGACCAGATACTCCATCGCGACGTCGGATTGCGGGATGTAGTAAGTCGGCGGGTGGCTCGTTTCGAGTGTGCGCCAGGCCTTTCGGGTGTCTGCCAGATCGACCCCCTGGTGTATGATCCGGATGTGCCTTTCGGTCGGATCGCAGATCGCGGGGCGCGGGTAGTTCCAGACGCTTTCCTGTCCGGGCTTGACCGGATCGGGCTGCGGATGGCCGCCGAACAGGCTCACCGGCAGATTATGCCTTTTCGAGAGTGCATTGCAGCGGGTGCTGGTTCTGCCGTGCAAAATCCATCACCTGGTTCACCTTGGTCTCGGCCACTTCGTACGGGAAGATGCCGCAAACGCCGACCCCCTTTTGGTGGACATGCAGCATGACACGGGTCGCCTGTTCGAGATCCATGTTGAAGAACCGTTTGAGCACCATGACGACGAACTCCATCGGGGTGTAGTCGTCGTTCAGCATCAGAACCTTGTACTGGCTCGGCTTCTTTGGCTTTGCGCGAGTCTTGGTCGCGATCCCGACTTCGCCATCGGTGCCAGGCGTCTTGTTGTCATCAGCCGCACGAACGACGGCGATCCCGCAAACGGGGATGTCAACAACACGGGAGGGCAAAGGCGTGGCCATGGGCTTTCCATTATGGGATTCATATGCGGGTTCGCAAGTCGTCTCTCGCGACCAATGCCTGCAAAGTCGATGCAAAACGTAAAGGGCCGGACAGACCATATTCGGTCTGTCCGGCCCATGCGCTTTCGCGCGCTTTCGTGAACCGGGATTGGGAGAGAGAGGAGAGGCCCGGTCCAGAAACTTGTATCGGCGCTTAGGCGGCCTTCGAGATCTTCTCGGCAGCGACGCTGACGCGGTTCGAAATCGGGGCGAAAGCATCGTTGTAGAGCTTCACCCAAGCTTCGGTGCGCTGCGAGCCGAACGAAACGACGGCGTCGAAGTTGCGACGAGCGATTTCGCCCTGCAGCTGCATCAGTTCGGTCGGCGACTTGACCGAAGCGACCTTCTTGACGTCTTCGGTGACGGTCTCGACGACGGTCTTGCCGGTTTCGACGTTCTCACGGACGAGCTGCTGCGCGCCGGCGAAGAAGATCTTGCCGCTTTCGACGACTGCGTCGAGGTTAGCCTTGTTGAATTCGCCAGCTTCCGAAGCGAATTCGCCAGCCTTGGCGTAGGCGCCCTTCACGCGCTCTTGCACGTCAGCAGCCATTTCCTTGGCCTGGGCAGTGAAATCGGTCTTTTGAGCAGTTGCCATGATGGTGTCCTTGAGTTTGGTAACGGGGCTGTTGTTCGGGGTCTTGGCTGCGGCCTTTGGAGCCGCCTTATTCGCTGCGACGGGAGCCTTCTTCGGGGCCGGCTTCTTTGCAGCAGGGGTCTTCTTGGCGGCGACTTTCTTGGCCGGCGCCTTCTTCGCGGCTGCGGCAGGCTTCTTTGCCGGAGCTGCAACCGCCTTCTTCACAGCTTTGGCCTTGGCTGCCGGCTTGGGCGCGTCGGCCTCGACCGCTTTGGCGACCTTGGCCGGGCTTGCCGTGGTTTTCTTCACAGCTGCCTCTTCGTAAGCTTTCTCGGCCGCGGCATCGATTTTTGCCACGGTCTTTTCCGATGATGTCTTGGCGTCAGCCATAGGAACCTCGCTTTGTGTTGCACTGCACAAAATAGTGATTGCAACTGCGAAGTCAAGTTTTTTGTGCAGTGCACAAAAATATGCCTAAGACATTGGTTTATCAGTAAAAGGCGGCGTTTCGGGAAACTCGGAAGGCAATTTTATCGCCTAACGGGTCTTCACATAGCTACCCGGCGCATCGCCCAGAACGGTGTCTCCTTTGCCGCCCGGCTTGCGTTTGCCACTCGCCGGGACGCGGGTGTCAGACTGGCGTTCAAGCCAGGCCAGCCAATGGGGCCACCAACTGCCGGGGTGCTCTTCTGCTCCGGCGATGTATTCCTTGAGCGATGCGGCTTTGCTGTCGCCGACCCAGTATTGGTACTTGTTCGCTGCAGGCGGGTTGACCACACCGGCAATGTGTCCGGAGCCGGCAAGCAGGAAGTCCACCGGCCCGGCAAAATGATCGGTAACGCGCCAGACGCTTTCCGCAGGAGCAATGTGATCCTCGCGCCCGGCCTGAACATAGCTGGGCGTTGTCACCCTTGTCAGATCGATCGGCGTACCGTCCGCCGACAGCGCATCGGGAACGACCAGTTTGTTGTCCCGGTAAAGGTCGCGCAGGTAATCATTGTGCCATTTTGCCGGCAGGTTGGTGACGTCACCATTCCAGTGAAGCAGGTCGAACGCGGGATAGTCCTCGCCCAGAAGGTAGTTGTTGACGACATAGTTCCAGATCAGGTCCTTGCCTCGTAGCGCATTGAACGTCGCGGCTAGGTACCTTCCGTCCAGATACCCTTCGGGCGACAACTGACTGATCAGCTCCAGTTGGCCGTCATCGATAAAATGCTTGAGATCGCCGCTGCGTTCGAAGTCCACCTGAGCCGTGAAGAAGGTCGCGCTTTTGACCTTGTGATCTTCGCCGCGCCGGGCGAGCACTGCCAGCGTCGCAGCCAGCGTTGTCCCCGCGACGCAATAACCGATGGTGTGGACCTGCGGGACTTTGAGTCGCTCGCGAACGCAATCGATCGCCTCGATCTGTGCCCGGATGTAATCGTCCCAGACCACATCCTTCATGCTCTCGTCGGCCGATTTCCAGCTGACCACGAACACGGTGATGCCCTGATCAACGGCCCATTTGATGAAGCTCTTCTTGGGTGTCAGGTCGAGGATGTAGAAACGGTTGATCCACGGCGGGAAGATCACCAGTGGCACTTCGTAAACATCGCTGGTCGACGGGCTGTATTGCAACAGCTGGAACAGCGGTGTCTCGTGAACCACCTTGCCGGGGGACGCCGCCAGGTTCTCGCCCAGCTTGAAGGCATCAGGATCCGTGTGGGTCAATTGACCGCGCTTCAGATCGTTGATCAGGTGGCGCATGCCCCGCACGAGGTTTTGCCCGCGCGTTTCGACAGTGCGTTTCATCACGACCGGGTTGGTCAGCAGAAAATTGTCCGGGCTCATGGCCTCCGACAATGCGCTGATCGCGAATTGAAGCTGCTTCTTCTTTTCGCTGTCGAGCCCGTCCATCGAAGCGGCCGCTTCGCGGAAATACTCCGCCAGCATCAGGTAATTCTGGTGGAGCAGGGCAAATGCGGGATGCTCGCGCCATGCCGGGTCGGCAAAGCGCCGATCCGAGCGTGGCAGCGCCGGTGCATCTGCGTCTGACGCAGTTTGGCCAGTGACAAAGCGGTCGAATACGCCCTTCCACAGAGCCATCGATTCCTGAGCCAGCCGGGTTTGCGCTTCGATCGGCCCGGTCGGCAATTGCTTCATCATGCTTTGCGAGATCACCAGCCATTGCGCCGGATCGATCAGGCTTTTCCCCTTGGTCGAGTTCTCGGCGGCCTTTTGCGCCTGTCCCGTCACGAATTCGAGCCACATTTGCTGGAGTTCGCCGCTCGCTTTAGCCCAATCGGCGATCTCGCCTGCATCCATGCCCTTTGGAAACGGACCAGACTGGATAGACGCGCCGCTTGCATCTGAACTTGCAAACGCCTGCCCAAGGAAATCCTGCATGGCCTTGCCCTGCATTCCGAGGAAGTCGGTTATCGGGGCCAGGGTCTCGAAGATGTTATCAGCGCCAGCACCCGGTTTGTCCTTGTCAGCCATTGTAGCGCCTATTCCCTCGTTCGTTGCCTGTCCGACTCATTTAGCAAGCCTTGATCTAACGCAAACGGCTTTTCACATCGACCGTTTATGCCCTACAATACCGCCTCTGTCCGCTACTACATCGGTCGCGAACAAATGGTCAGGGAACCCAATGGACGAACAATTCTACCGCATGAAGCGGCTGCCGCCTTACGTTATCGCAGAAGTGAATGCGATGCGGCACGCGGCGCGCCTGGCGGGCAGGGACATTATCGATCTCGGGATGGGCAACCCCGATCAGCCGCCGCCTCAGCATGTGATCGACAAGCTGTGTGAAGTTGCGGCGAAACCTGATGCGCATGGGTATTCGCAATCGAAGGGTATTCCCGGCCTGCGGCGGGCTCAAGCCAATTATTACGCACGGCGCTTTGGGGTGGAGCTTGATCCGGAATCCGAAGTTGTCGTCACCATGGGCTCGAAAGAGGGGCTGGGCAGTCTGGCCACCGCGATCACAGCGCCCGGAGACGTGGTGCTCGCTCCCAACCCGTCGTACCCGATCCACACGTTTGGGTTCATCATCGCCGGGGCGACAATCCGATCAGTCCCCACGACACCGGACGAGGAATATTGGCGCTCGCTCGAAAGCGCGATGAATTTCACCGTGCCGCGGCCGAGCGTGCTGGTGGTGAGCTATCCGTCCAATCCAACCGCTGAAACCGTCGATCTGGCGTTCTACGAACGGCTGGTCGCATGGGCACGCGAAAACAAGGTTTGGGTCTTGTCCGACCTTGCTTATTCCGAACTGTATTATGACGGCAATCCGACCCCTTCGATCATGCAGGTCAAGGGTGCAAAGGATGTCGCCATCGAATTCACCAGCATGAGCAAGACCTATTCCATGGCGGGATGGCGCATGGGATTTGCAGTCGGCAACAAGCAGCTTATCGCGGCGCTCACTAGGGTGAAGTCCTACCTTGATTACGGGGCATTCACCCCTATTCAGGCTGCTGCGTGTGCGGCTCTGAACGGGCCGCAGGACATCGTCGAAACTAACCGCCGATTGTATCGCAAACGGCGCGACGTCATGGTTGAGGCATTCGGGCGTGCCGGTTGGGATATCCCGTCGCCGGCAGCTTCCATGTTCGCATGGGCGCCGCTGCCGCCTGCGCTCAAGGACATGGGCAGCCTCGAGTTTTCGAAGCAATTGCTTACCGAAGCGCAAGTCGCAGTGGCTCCGGGTGTGGGCTATGGCGAGAAGGGCGAAGGATTTGTTCGGATCGCCATGGTCGAGAATGAACAGCGGCTTCGGCAGGCGGCGCGAAACATCAAGCGGTATCTTTCGTCGCTGGGTGTGAACAGTTCGGCAGCGTAAGAGTATTTTGAATGCATGGTTGTGCGGGTTCCATTTGCTGGAGAAAAATCGCCCAACTTGCGTTAGTTGATGTGGTTCTTGTTTGAATGGAGGATTCAATGTCTTCCATAGGGTCTCGGCCCCTGACTCAGCGACAACGCTCCGTGATGGAGCGGATAGATCGGCGTGTCCCGATCAAGGTGATCGCGCAGGAGCTTGGTGTTTCCGAGACGCGCATCAACCAGCATATTCGTGCGCTCAAGGACATTTACGAAGCCGATAACCTCGGTGATCTGGTCGAGTGCTATCGCGCTGATATCCGGGCGAAAAAGCAAGCGAGCCCGGAGCCTGAAGCTGACGCGAATGGCAATTCCGAAGCCGACCTGAAGGGGTTGAGCGAACCTGCATACAGCAAAAGTCAGGTGCCATCCGATCGCGCAAATGCCGATGAAGGCTTCGGAAACGATCCGGGGCAACTCGTCATAAGCGATTCGATGCCCCTGGAATATCAGGCGCCTTGGCTGAATTCTGGCGAGCCACGGGTCGTTCCCCGGGCACTCGATGGTGAAAACGCCGTCTGGTATCGCCTCGCTGCCATTGTCGGGATTGCGTTCGGAGTTTTGGCCGCCGTCGTCCTTACCGTGACAGCCGCTGTCACGATCAGCGAGGCACTGGATGGGCGTGCAGCGATCTCGGTTGACGAACAGGGCTTTTCCTGACGAGTGGGGAAGGGCCTTTGCATAAAGGGTCCCTACCATGTCTGAACGTATGCTCAACGACGCTCACAACCTCAAAAAGCTGATGCGGGAGGCAGAAGCGCTTGCCGACGAATCCATGATCGCATTTGCACGGCTCAAACAAGCGATGCTGACCGCCCGCCAGAACCCGCTGGTGGATGTGCACACCGGACAGCGTGCGCTGATGCGGCTGAATCAGGCAGAGGCGCAGGCGCTGGCGATGTCCACCAACCTTCTTCGAGTTCACGACGAACTGAGCAAGGTCGCGCGGGAGAAGATGGCCGACGACATTGTTCCCACGGAAATTCCGGCTGCTTCCATAGCAGAATCCTCCGAGGCTTTGCCGGTCGAGACACTGGTGGCCTGATCCGGAAAGGCCTATGCTGCAACTGCTCGCTTCCGAATATCGCATGATCGCACAGGATCTTCTGGCGATCATGCTGCTGGCTGCCGCATTCATCTGGGGTGGCGGGCCGGAACGGGCAGTTGCCGCATCGTGGGTCATCATTTTCAAGGTTTCTTCCTTCGTCAGGGAAACCTTCTTCGCGCAATCTCTCCAATTGATGGAAGTCGATGTCTTTCTTGCCTCCACGGATATCGTGGCGGGAATCGTATTTGTCTGGATCGCGCTTTACGCCAATCGGAATTATCCCTTGTGGATCGCGGCGATGCAATTGCTGGCCGTTTCAGCTCACCTCGCGCGGGGACTGGTCGAGTCCATTTTGCCTATCGCTTATGTGGTGATGATTGTCGCACCGGGGTGGTTCCAGCTTTTTGCACTCGCTTTCGGACTGGCACGGCACGCCTCCCGCAAACGCAAGTACGGCCCGTATCGCGACTGGCGCAAGTCCCAGCCTCCGCCAGGCCTGGCGCCGCCCACCGCTGGTTCTACGGCGGAACGAATGGTGTTGAAGAGTGCGCAAACCAGTTGGCGGG
Source organism: Erythrobacter sp. Dej080120_24 (assembly GCF_036322605.1). Classification (GTDB taxonomy): domain Bacteria; phylum Pseudomonadota; class Alphaproteobacteria; order Sphingomonadales; family Sphingomonadaceae; genus Erythrobacter; species Erythrobacter aurantius. The sequence goes on along the minus strand of NZ_AP027262.1, from coordinate 3,323,333 downwards.
ACAATCTTAAATGATCGAACTTCTCAGCAAGCGCCATGCTCGCAGCGTCGATGCCGGAGCACGCCAGCGCGCCATGATCGACTATCTCAAGGCGATGGTGATCTGCAATCCGCTGTCGGTCGAGCGCATACACGCGGTCTTCTTTGACCGGGACCGATCGTTTCTGGGCGATGCCCCTTTGGGCCAGGGTGGCGTCGGAAGCCTCACGCTGCGCATGCGCGAGGTCTTCGGCAAGGCGCTGGCGATGGATGCGCACGGTTTCATCATCGCTCACAATCACCCGTCTGGTAATTGCCGGCCAAGCCAGCATGATATCGATGCAACCGCGCGGCTCAATTCGATTGCCAGATCGCTGGATATCGAATTGTTTGATCATCTGATTTTCACACAACATGCGGTTTATTCGATGCGTGCGGGAGGGCAGTTGTGAACTCTTCGGCCGCATCCGACTTTTCACCCCGGGACGACACGATGATCCCGCGCTTTCGCGAGGCTGGCGACGTCACTCTCGACCTGTTTCACCGCGATGGCCGGGTGGATGATCGCTGGATCGGGTTCCATCCTCGCGAATTCGAGCTGCTGTGGCGGCTGGCCGAACAGCCCGGGGTGCCCGTAACGCGCAAGCAGTTGCTGCGTGATGTCTGGCGTATCGATTTTGAGCCCGAAACCAACAGCGTCGCCGTTCACGTCGCGCGCATTCGCAGCAAGCTCGAACCATTCGGCCTTGCGCCAATCCTCGCTACCCATCCCGAAGCGGGGTATTACCTCAACGCTCCTGTCCAGACCGACAGTTTCAAGCTGACTGGCAAGTCCTAGTCGGAGCTTGGCGGGAAAGGCTGGCAGAAACGCGGCTGGACAGCTTTGGTGGGTTCGGCCAGTTTCGCACCATCAAGACAGGGAATTGAAGGAACAGCATGTCGCACACCCAGCTTATGCCGGCCAATGATCGCGTTTCAATCGAGCTTGGCGAAGACGGCGTCGCCCAGGTCCGGCTTATTCGCGCTGACAAGATGAATGCGCTCGATCCGGAAATGTTCGCCGCGATCATCGAGGCGGGCACGATCCTCCAGCGGGCCAAGGGCGTCAGGGTGGTGGTGCTTTCAGGCGAGGGGCGAGCCTTTTGTGCTGGCCTCGACACCGCGAGTTTTTCGCGCACCCAGGGCGAAGGTGAACCGACTCTGCCCGAACGCACCCATGGCAACACCAACCGCGCGCAGGAAGCCGCAATGATCTGGCGCAAGCTTCAAGTCCCAGTGATCGCGGCCTTGCACGGTGTGTGCTTTGGCGGCGGATTGCAGATTGCCAGCGGGGCTGACATCCGCGTCGCGCATCCGGAAACGCGCATGGCGATCATGGAGCTGAAATGGGGTCTTGTGCCGGACATGGGCGGCTATGCCCTGTGGCGCGGCCTCGTGCGTGACGATGTGCTGCGCGAACTGGTCTACACCAATCGCGAATTCACCGGGGCCGAGGCGCAATCGCTGGGCCTTGCGACCTTTGTCGACGATGATCCGCTGACCCGCGCGACGGCAATCGCAACCGAAATCGCCAATCGCAATCCGCACGCGATCCGCGCTGCCAAGCGGCTGCACGCCGCGATGCAGGAACTCGATACCGATGCGATCCTGCTGGAAGAGAGCGTTGAACAGCACGCGATCATGCGCAGCCCCAACCAGATGGAAGCGGTGATGGCGGGCATGCAAAAACGCGCGCCCAAATTCGAGGATGCGGAGTAGAGCTACGCTCTCAGCGTCAGCCGAACACTGCGACGCATTGCAGGCCGTCCAGAACCTGACGGCCATTCGTGTCCCACATCCGCAGCCGCTCCGACGAATAGCCAGCATCGGCGTGCTGGCTGGCGTTTTCCGCCAGATACCATCCTCCGTCGGATTGCGTGTGCGGATCAAGCACATTGAACGACCAGTTGATCGAACTGATCGGCCCCATCCGCTGCATGATGCGCATCGCGCCCGGCGGCATGACATCACCCATCAGCACCAGCTTGCTGACAGGATCGAGATCGTGTTCCTCTGTCAGACGCGCCCAGCGCCGGATCGTCGCGCCATGATCTGCGTCCTTTGACTGTCCGAAACGCAGTTCGAAATTGTTCTGGATGAAGCTGGGCCCTTGCCCTTGCATCGCAGGCGCATTGTCCGACGGTGCGCCCGGCCAGTTCTCCGGGGGATCCGCAGGACGCAGGGCGTTCGCCTCCCGATCGGCTGCGAACAACCAGAACGCCGTTAGCGCCACGCCTTTCTCGTTCCGGATTTCGCTGCGGATCTGGGTCACATTGCGCCCTTCGCGGACGATTTCGGCGGAAAGCTCGATTTCCTCCCCGATCGGGGCGACAAAGCCGATCTGCGCGGCGCGCAGTGGCGGAAGGTCGGGAAAGGCGCGCTGGGCCATGGTGAAGGCGACAAGCGCCGAAGCCCCGCCATAGAGTGTGCGCCCTTGCATCCAGTCGCTCGCATTGTCGAGGCGGGCGGGACCGGGCTTTCCGGTTATGGGTTCCAACAGGCTGGCAATGGTCATGCCAGCGCATCTGCCCAATAGGATGCGCGCGGTCCAGAGTGACGTTGCGTAAGGTCCGGCGCTGTCGCGCAAGACAGGCCGGTCCGGCTGTGACATGACGCGCAACGCAAAAGCCACATTGCCTTTCTGTCGCCGAATCGGTAGTGCGCCGCTTCCGCTCTGTTTCAGGGCGGCTCGGCCCGATGGCGGAGTGGTGACGCAGCGGACTGCAAATCCGTATACGCCGGTTCGATTCCGGCTCGGGCCTCCACCTTCTCTTTTCTGGGAAGGCGCCAAAAGATAGAGTGCCGCTTTAGCTCAGTTGGTAGAGCACATCATTCGTAATGATGGGGTCACGTGTTCGAGTCACGTAAGCGGCACCACGCTCCTCTAAGGGATTGCTTTCCCTAAAAAAGTACGGAAAATCAGGCTTTCTTGCTCCGCGACGGTACAACGCGGAGGTACAATAAGTGGGTCTCGTATTGAGCTACATCGTGGTGCATGCGTCAGGTCGATGTGACTACCGACGCTACTTCCCCGCCTCCCTAAAGCCGTTCGTTCCAGGCGGGCAGAAACTCGTCAAACGGTCCCTTGGGAAGCCTGATGATCCCCAGTTCGACCAGCTCCGTCGATCTGCGGAGGATGAATATGAGCGGCTGTTCAGAATGGCTGAGAAGGCACGAGATAGGGCCTTCGATGTCCTTGACGCCCCCACCATTGCATGGCTCGCCGAAACATACCTCGCTGAGGGGCTTGAGGCTGACGAAGAGGCCCGATGGGACACTGAGGAGCGCAAGCTGTACCGGAACATCGTGCGCGACCTTGAACAGCGAGGAGCGGCTGCTGCAGCGAGCTGGCATCCCGACGACCCACTGAGGTGGGCATTAAAGACCCGTGAGACGGCGTTATGGAGCCTCGATCACCACAAATGTCTTCGCGCTGCTGGTGACCTTGAAGGTATCATGCGCAGCCTGCAGGAAGAGGCCGAGTATCTGTTGGAGGCGCAAGGTCTCGTGGTCGATCCTTTGGATGTCCAAGGGATGCAACGCCTCTGTCGTGCTCTCAATGATGCATCAATCCGGCTCGCAGAAACGAAGCTGGAGCGGCTGGATGGCAAGGAAGTGGTGACGCCTGCCTTACCGTTCAAACAACCCACACAGGACACCGCAGAGGCGGTCAGGTCGACATCCAAGGTTCCCTTGATGGAGACGTTTGATGCGTACGCTGCCAGTCAGGGGTTAACTCCTGGCGTGAGAGATGAGTGGCGGCGATACCTGGCTCGCTTGGTTGAGTGGCTGGGGCATGAAGATGCGGCAAAGCTCACCACGTCGGACCTGAGAAGCTGGCGTGACGAGTTGCTCGCCGAAAAAACCCGTAAAGGCACCCTGCGCGATCCGGTGACCGTGCGGGACAAGTATATCACCTCTGTCAGGGCCACGCTTAACTGGGCAGTGGAGGAACAGCTGCTACCCTTGAACGTGGCCAAGGGCGTGACGGTGCGCATACCGAAGAAGCCGAAGCGACGTGACCGGAGCTTCACATCAGAGGAGGCTGAGGCGATCCTCAGGGCGACCCTCCTGAAGACGCCCAGCCGCCTTTCTGCCACCCACGCGAGAGCTAGGCGATGGATACCGTGGCTCTGCGCCTACAGCGGTGCTCGCGTGAACGAGTTCAGCCAATTGCGAGCGGAGGATGTGTTCGAGGAGGATGGCATCTGGGCTGTGCGGATCACACCCGAAGCTGGTTCTGTGAAGACGAAAGAAGCGCGAGTTGTGCCCTTGCATCCCCATTTGGTCGAGCAGGAATTCCTCAAAGTCGTTGAGGCTGTGGGCAGAGGGCCGATGTTCTACAACCCGTCGGCGCAAAGGGTCGAAAGCGACAGCAGCCGACATTTCAAGAAGGTGGGGGAGCGTTTGGCTCAGTGGGTGCGTGAGGAAGTCGGGATCAAGGACACCGATATCAAACCGAACCACGCTTGGAGGCACACGTTCAAGTCGCTGTCGTACGACGCAGGTATCGAGGAGCGCCTGGTGGATGCGATCCAAGGGCATGCCCCAAAGACGACGGGTCGCGCTTACGGTAGTCCCTCGCTAGCAGCTAAAGCGGAGGCCATAAAGAAAATCCCACGGTTCGAGATATAGGGGCGCTTCGCCCACTGTAAGCGCGGCCGCGCACCGAGGCGGTCTTCAATTTCATGTATGACTTCGCCAACCGCTGGACGAACCTGCCAGCGTTGGCCGATACCTATGATCGGCTCCTCCCTGGCATTGACTGGCGTAATTGATTGGCGGAAGCTGATGATGAAGGCCCAGCAGTTCGGAAGGAAGCGCTCCTTCTGTGCTTCAAGGAAGCCGTGCGGGATGTGTTCGGATTTCGCTATGCCGCTGACGTTGATGTCCGTCATGGCTCCAAGGATCGCACCCTCTACTTCCTCGTATATGGCACCCGCGAGCCAGCGGGAATCGAAGTGTTGCGAGAATGCCAGGTAAAGGCGCTGGAAGCGCAGGCTGAAGCCGCTAGTCAGCGGACGCAGGGCAAGCTTGTTGAGGATGGTATAGGTTTTTATTCGGGACGGAGTGGGAGCCCTATTCGGTCAATCATCGACATTTTCTGGAGCGGCAGCGACAGAATGCTCGAGAGGCCCTACTGGTTCTGGCAGCGAATGAACCGGGTCTGCTTTGGAAGTAGACTTGGCCGCGGCTCCTCGCCGATTATGCTGTTCGAAGGACTGATGCAAATCAGATTGCAGGTGCACTTCAGACTGAGGGGGCGGTCTACTTCACTGGCTGGGTGAAAGGCAAGAAAGTCCCATCGGAACTATACACTCTTCAACTATACTCATGAGGTTTTAAACTATCGAACTCCTTTAGCTTCAATCGCCGCGAAGCTCCAGCGAGCCTTCTTTCGATCATAGCTTAGCACTGCTCGACCGGCGACTTCTTGCCCGTCCATAATATTCTCCGCAGTAATAATGGCCGGCGAGATGAATGTCCCATCTTCCACAAAACCCATCCCATTGCTTACACGAACGCGGTCACGAAAATCCTTCAAAAGGTGAGAAGGAGCAGAATCGCCCGAAGGTTCGATCGTAAGAACGTTTGTCTTCTTTTTGCCTTCCAAAATGAGAGGTTCTACGCGAACCGCGACTATATCACCAATTCTCGGCGTTCCGTGATATTTCGAGAACAAGCAGATACCATCAAGGCTTTTGTTCACGATAAAGTGGAAGAATTTCTTTTCCTCGTTTATCCAATCCACGACCGCCAATTGAACAGGTATCTGCGCGGTGAGATAGGAATCCGCCGGAGCGACAAATTTTTCATAGAAGGAGACGGAAGGCTCGATTGGCTTTGCGTCGGCAAACCATGACCGCTTCGAAAGCTCTTCTGCCTTTTTCGGGATATTGTATCCTTGCTGCTGTTTGCACCGAATGACCTGCTCGACCTCTCCACGGGCTCTCCTAGGATCTTCACGCCAGATGCACTCTGCGAACTTCAAGCGCAGGTTGCCGATGAACTCTTCCTTGGATGAAGTCAGCAGGGCCTTTGCGTAGCAGCCCCGCTTTACATCAACTTCCGAAACCAAATCACCAAGAACTTCCCATGCCCAGTATTCGCGCGACATGGAACGGACGAAAGCCAGCGCTTTTTCCAGAGCTTCGTCGTTACGGCCAATAACGTGGAGAAGTTCAGCCTGATATCGTTTCAGGTGCGCGTTGTCGGGGAACCGTTCGGCAACTTTCTCTAGCTGAGGAAGCACGAAATCGACATGGTCCTTCTGCTTCGATCTGAGGGCTTCCTTAGCCGCCCGCATAAACACGCTCTCAACAAGCGCTGGAAGAGTTCGCTTTTTCCCCTTGGATCCCCCACCAACTTCTTCTGATACTAGGACATCTCGCTGCCAGTCTTCCGGCCTGAATGCTTGTGCACCCCACAGCTGGAGGAATGGGATGATCTCAAGATACCCTTCTTTAGCCAGCGCCAGGGCATGCTTGAGAATAATGGTATGGAGAAGTTCCGGTCCTTTCAGGCCGATCTTGAAGTAGTAATTCAGATATTTCCTTGCGCGCCCCACGCGGATGTCAGAAAAGTTCGATTGTTTGCTTGTGCTCAGAATTTCTTGGATTGCTCGTGACAACGCCCATCCAAAAGAGAACAAGTCCTGATCCTGAATTTGACCATGCCTGAACAATTCTACATAGTGAGAAATGGCATCTTCGTATCTTCCGGCTTGATAAGCCGTTCGTGCAGATAGGCGCTTCTCGTTGAATTTACGCCCATCATCCGTTGCAAGCGCTATAGCTTGTGACCGATGCTCTGATAGAAGCTCGTCAGCCTCTGGGATGTCGAGTTCGCTCAGCTCTCGAATAAAACGACGAAAGCTATCCGAATTTGGGTTTTTCGCCTCTCGTTTTACCAAGCCGATGAGAACCCACCCCAGCGCTCCGATATTCCACTTACTCGGATCGCTGGCTACCGTTCGGACAGCTAACTCGTATGCCTCGTCAAGCTTGCCCGCCTTGCGCAGCTCTGTGATTTGTTTGTGGGGATACTGGTCTGAGCCCGAAGTTTCTACCAGCTACGAGTAGAGCCTTGGGCCGTTTTGATGCCCATTGCTGGGCGTGATGGCAACAACCGTATCGGGGCATGCCCCCGATACGGTTGGCCGCTGATCCAGCCCCGATCTCGGCCGGGGTTCGGTTCCCGAGGCTCGAGTGGGGCCGGAAGTGGTTGTAGTCGTGCCGCCAGGCTTCCAGTTCCTGGCGAGCGTGGGGAGGCTGGTGAAGATCGTCTCGTTCAGGCACTCATCCCTGAGCCGGGCGTTGAAGCTCTCGATGAACCCGTTCTGGTAGGGCTTGCCCGGCGCGATGTAGTGCCACTCGACATTGCGCTCCTTCGACCAGCGCAGGATCGCCATACTGGTCAGTTCAGTGCCGTTGTCGCTGACGATGGTGTGGGGCCGCGCCATGCGCTCGAAGACCGCTGCATCGAGTTCACGCCCAACCCTTGCGCCGGAGATCGACGTGTCGGCGATCAGGCGCACGCACTCCCGGCTGTAGTCATCGACCACGGCGAAGATCCGGAACCTGCGCCCGCAAGCGAAGGCATCAGACACGAAGTCGAGGCTCCAACGCTGGTTCGCCCCCTGAGGCACCGTCATCGGCGCTCTTGTGCCCAAGGCCCGCTTGCGACCACCACGGCGGCGCACTTGCAGCCGTTCCTCACGATAGAGCCGCCGGAACTTCTTGTGGTTCATCGCCCATCCTTCCCGGCACAGCAGCCAGTGCAGCCGCCGGTAACCGAACCGGCGTCGCTGACTGGCCAGCTCCCTGATCCGCTCGCGCGCCTTCGCATCATCAGGCCGACGACTGACGTAGCGCACCATGGTCCGGTCCACGCCCAGCACCGTGCAGGCACGACGCTGGCTCACCTCGAAGACCTCCTGGAGATGAGCCACCGCCTGCCGTCTGGCACCGGGCGCTAAAACTTTTTTGCGCTGATCTCCTTGAGCATGGCGTTGTCCAGCATCGAGTCCGCCAGCAGCTTCTTCAGCCGCGCGTTCTCCTGCTCCAGCTGGCGCAGCCGACGGGCGTCCGACACCTCGAGCCCGCCATACTTGGACTTCCACTTGTAGAAGGTTGCCGAGCTGATCCCGTGACGGCGGCAAACATCCGCCGTTGGCATCCCCGCTTCCTGCTCCTTCAAAACAGCGATGATCTGCTCCTCGCTGAACCTGCTTCGCTTCATATCGTCCGTCTCCTTGTCAGGGCCGGACTCTACTTATCGCTGGAGGAAATCTAGGGGCTCAGACCACTCTCTGAAGACCAGTGTTACCTCGGCCGTTTCGGTCTGATCAGAAGTGCCGATGCGCGTGCGAAGGGTTACACTCCGCCTCTCAACCATTGGCTCGGCAGAAACTACATCGACAAACTCACCGTTGGCGATGAATTGGCCGCCGACAATTGTATTGCTGGTGACGATCAGTCTATCGCCGGCGCATACAGAGTTCTGATCTGGAAAGATTTCCGCGTGAACAGCCTTGTTGAAGCCGGCCGCTTCGGCATTCGAGCGAGCAATGACAATCGGAAGCTCTTCGTCAGAGTCGCGTATGAGCTTGAGATACTCCGGCAGGAGATCTTCCGATGTCAAACGTACAACGTCGTCTGAAAAATCGAAACTCAAACCGCGGTAAACACTCTTCTCAACGCCAGCTCGAAGCTGTGCGACGTTCATGAGGATACCGCTATCTGCCTTTTGTCGGACGATCTCGGTAAGTCGATATTCGTGAGCTTCGATCCCGAACTGTTTTTCAAGATACTCCACATCAAGTGCCGGCGAAGTGCTCATTCCGACAGGTGGGATCTGGACTGGATCACCGATGAAGATGATTTTCCGGTCGTTATGAGTGGCGTTGAAGCCTACGAAGTTCAATAGATCCCGCAGTAGATAGCCACTGCCTGACCGGAAGAAATCGGACTCAGAGTAATCATCAGAAACCAGCGATGCTTCATCGACTAAATATACGGTATTTGCCGGATCGCGGTTTGTGGCGATGTCTGCATACACCTTGAAGGTGGCCAGATCTGAGCCGTCGCATCCATCAAATTCTCGGATGTTCCCATAGTCGTAGATCAGACTGTGGAGTGTGCGGGCATCCCGACCTGTCTTTTCAGCAATTATCTTCGCCGCCCTGCCAGTTGGCGCCGCCAGTCGATATCCTCGTCCTTGGGCAGACATATACTCGACGAGCCCCTTTGCCATGAAGGTTTTGCCTGCACCTGCATCGCCCTTCAGTAGAAACACTCGCGCAGAGGGGTCTGCGAGAAATGCCTCGAGCTTATCCGCGCATTTCTTCTGATCCTTATTGAGGTCTGCGAGAAAAGCCTCGCGCAACGTCATGCGAGTGCGCAAGCGCCGCACATTCGGATCTACTTGGGAGAGGGCAAAGCTTACTTCGTCCTGTATCCTGCGAATCCGTTCCTGCGGGAACCGAAATACGTTGGAGGGGGCATCGGCTTGGTCGTTCTCTTCGGGAATACCTTGGTCAGAAGCTTCAGGTTGAGTATCCGACCCTGGGCTGCCCTGACAATAAGGGCGAATAATCCACTCGATATCCGGCCGTAACAGTCTGGCAAACCAGCAACCCAAAGCCCAGGCATCGACGGTCAGGTCTTCGGCTTGCGAAGTCGATACCTTCCGTCCGTGCGCTCCACGGTTCCCAAAATTCCGGATGGCCTGAAGCTTGGCCAGGAGGCGTCGGTTCAGGAGCCCACTTTTCTCGAGAAGATTAAGCCGCTCCGCGTGCGTCTGACCGGCATAAAACGTAAGGTCGTAATGTTCGAAAAGCATTTCGACCATTCGCTCGGAGTAGGACCGAAGCCTAACGGCGGTAATATCAGGCTCGCTTTGTGCAGCACTTTCCGCACGCGAGCCGAGATCATAAAGATCTGGCCAAACGCTTTTCAAAAATCCGAAGTTGTCAACGGCTTCAGTCATTGTTTCCATGTGTTAGCTTGCAGTTTACTTACGCCAAATACCCTTCAGCCGACATTTCCCACATGGCCTCCAGATTTGCCGCTTTGGAGATGAGATCGCAAGGGGGACGCCATCATGGCAAGCCAACTGAGCCTTCCTGTTTCGGTTCGCGCCGATCTGGCTGGCGCATGTGGTCGCGAGCTGGCGTTTAGGACAAAATCCGGCCTGATTGTGCGCATTGCAGGCGCATCTTTCCTGCAGTATGCAGACGCGGGAGCTTGCGGTCAGCATGGGGCGGGCGTTCTACATCGCAGATCGGCGATATTGGCCAGGATGCGCTCGAACAGAGCGCGCGGCACTGCTACCTCCGCCATCTAGAACACAGCATAGCGCGCGTGATGGACAAGCCTCGCACCGATCCGCACCAGCTTTTCGCGAATCGAGGTCAGTGACCAGTGCTCGACCTCCTGCTGCAGCACGAGGGTGCGCAGGAAGTTGGAGAGGTTGTAGGCCAGGCCATGGCGGCAGTTGCTGCCAGCACAGATATCCTTGAGCGCCAAATCCGCCAGCGCGCTCAGGCCCAGCGCGTCATCGAGTTCCCGAAACGCCAGCAGCCCTTTGAAACTCCAGCTTCACACGGCGGCCGAAATCGACCCGCAAAACTCCCGCTTCTGCTTCACCCGCCGCGCGCATCCCCAGACCGCCTCAAAAATACCTCTATCCAATTGATATACCTGCACTACTACCCTCAAAATGTCACCATCTTCTTTCCCTATCTGGGAAATAGGGGATAGGATATTTCAGCAAGCGATGGCCCGCTTTGTAGATACACGGGATTTTCGAGTTGGCTCAATTTGCGATCGACCGATATGATTTCGGTTTAGCCGGTGTCCCTTTGAGGGGGTTTGCCGAAGTCAACAGTTAGCGAGATGCCGCCAGAGGGCGGTTCCTTGCTCCGGTTCACTGATCGATCGGGTTCTAGGTATACGCAATCATCGGCTGCGTAGACAATGGACATGCGAAAGCCAAATTTCTGGACAGCATTCAGTGCGGTAACCTCAAGAAACCTACGAGCGTCTGCATCGAGTGCACCAGTTGCCTCGTCTACTCCTGGATGGATCAGATGCGAGCTATTTCGGGCTATTCGCGCTGATGGCGAACCCTGCCCCAACGCAAACCGTTCACACTGATAAACCGTAGCCGCTAGACGTATCACGACGTAGGGAAAGCCTTGCTCACCACGTGCGCATGCGTCCGCATCAGGCCCTACGCCCGTTAGAGGTCGGATCAAGTTAGCCATGGAGCGGCTCCTTATGGCTAAACTTGGCGTGAGCGCAGCAGATAGCTGCCTGCCCCTTTTCCAATTCGCAGTTTAACGACATCAACATGCATCCTTTCGTTCAGCATCAGCCGTGCGATGAAAGGGAGCAGCGTTGGACGCCCGTTTGGTTGCCATTCAGCCGCATCCCCTTCCAGGTTCCACCTTGCCCGGGCGGGCAGGTTGGCATGAGCAACAGCTCATTTCTTGATGCGCAATCAGCTAAGCCCAATCGTCATCGCTTTACAACCGAAAACAGTTGGAATGTTCGGCGGTAGGGCACGACACATCACTCCTTACCGCCGATATTATGAGCCCAGCTTAGGACCAAAGCGTGCTGCAAAGCGGGGTCCGACCTGCGTGGATTACCGCGAGCGAAGCCGCCTGTTCGAAAATGTGTATGTGGTGGGAGCGTTTGGTACCATCAGGCCGCCAAAGGGGACCCTACGAATTGCCATGCCAGGTTGCCATTCCTCCACCTGCTCTGCCTCTGTATCGTTAGAGTATACCTCAGGGATACACTGGCACGAGACAGATCGAATGTCTCATTAGGATTGACATTGGCATTTTGGACATTTAGCAGTCTTGGTCTTAGAGGCTATTGAGACACATTCACCATGACCACCACGATAGGCTACGCACGGGCCAGCTCTGACGATCAAGACTGCACGATCCAGGAGGAGGCCCTCAAGGATGCAGGCTGCACCATCATCCGGTCAGAGACCAAGAGCGGCACGACCAGGCAAGGACGCGACCAACTCGATACGGTCCTAGAGTTCCTGCGCGAAGGCGACACGCTCGTGGTGACCCGCATCGACCGGCTGGCGCGATCCGTAAAGGACCTTGAGGACATCGTGGAGACCATCAGGGCCAAGGGGGCCTACCTCCAAGCCACAGAGCAACCCATAGACACCTCCACTCCAGCTGGCGTTGCGTTCCTCCAGATGCTTGGGGTGTTCGCCCAGTTCGAGACCGCCCTTCGTAGGGAGCGCCAGATGGAAGGTATCGCCAAGGCCAAGGCCAAGGGCGTCTACAAAGGGCGCAAGCCCTCCGTGCCCGTCGAGGACGTGCGCCGCCTCAAGGAGGAGGGCCTCAACCCGACTCAAATCAGCAGGCAGCTCAAGATCGGAAGAGCGTCGGTCTACCGTGCGCTGGCTGCATAGCGTGGACATGCGCACCAAGGCAGAACGCGACACGGCTATCTGCAAGGCCTATGAGTTTGGCTATGCTCAAGCCGACATCGCAAGAGCATTCGGGCTGAGTTCGAGCCGCGTCGGCCAGATACTGAAGGCCCATGCGGTCTCTAAGAGGAGCGATTGTATTCCGGCGCTGGCTTGGGACGGCGAGCCGATGCGGTTTTAGCCGTCCATGAGGCGTCAGAGGGGCTGCACGAGAGCCGCATTCACCCACAAAGTTGTTCAGGAAATAATCGGGCAGTGGAAATGGCTTGAAGCTGGCCTTCTGGGCCGATTACAGGCAGCTAGGCAAGCTGTACACAGTGGGTCTGTCCTACCTCCACCGCATTGACTATGCGGCCACCCAAGAGACTAAACGACCATCTTGGTTCCATCATTCGAAAGCAAACTGAGTGTCCGAAAACGCAGGCTCGCTAGCTTTTACAGAGCGCGAACGAGCTATTCCGCTGGCGCTTCTGGGTGCCCCGAAGTCACCCCAGGCGACCGCTTTCGTCAATCATCTTCTGGACCATCACATCCTGCCAGCGAGAAGCGCAGCGAGGGCTGAAGGACCGCGCAGGACCGAAAGGCCAAGCAGCGTCGAGAAGCTGACACGCGCAACCGGTGCGCTTATGGCAGACCTGTTCGACCTACAATCTGTTGGGAGCGACGGACGCCAAGTTCCCGCAGGTCTGCATGGCGCATCCAAGGGCAGCTTTAACAAGGAACGCCTCGGGTTTGCCTATGACATCTTCATAAACGTACGAGATGCCCTCAGGGCTGCTGGACTTCTACTCGTCTCGACCGGAAAGCCACGGTGGCATCCAGCGTTCGACAACTTCCTGGTTCGGGGCGGTGATGCCACCACTTACAAGCTGACCGACACGGCCATATCACTGGCGGTATCGTTCGGCATCTCAAGTGCAGACTGGAGTGTCCACTGGCGACGGACAGGCGAACAGCCCATCAAGACTGTTGTCGACGTCCCTCGCCTCGTCTTGCGCAAGAAGAGTGGCCGGGTCGCCGGGAAGAAGAAGGACGTTGAAGATTGGCCGTTCAGTCCCGATGAGCCGAAGGTCCGCTCGATCCTGACAGGCATCGACCAGCTGAATGACTTCCTCGCAGAGCAGGCAGTCGACGGCTTCGCTTTCCTCGGCTTGAGGCGCATTTTCAATAACGGCGACCAGGCTGACTTCGATTGGAACAAAGGTGGCCGCTATTACTCGCTGCCGGGAGGCCACCTGTATGAGGCTTGGGGTGCGGACAAGCGAAGGGCCACGATCCGCTTGAACGGGGAGGCCGTCGAAGAGGTTGACCTTCGAGCTTCCCACCTAACCCTTGTCCACGCGCTTCAGCAGCGGCCCTTCGACCCCCACGATGATCCTTACGCGATCCCAGGATGGCCAAGGGCCGTCGTGAAGGCCTGGGTGTCGCAGGCAATCGGTGCTTCGAACCCAAGACCTCGCCAGTGGTCCAAAGCTGCGCAGGCCGACTACGAGGCCGAGCGCCCTGGACGGTTTCTGAGCGACGAGTTTCCCATTAGCGAGATTGGCGCGTCTGTCACCAGTCGCCATCCGCTTCTTGTAGACTTGAAAACCTGCGGATTCGGCACGCTGGACCTCCAATATCATGAGGCCGAAATCCTCCGTCTCGCTATGGAAGACCTGATGCTAAAGCGGGGTATCGCGGTGCTTCCGATGCACGACGCGATAATCGCTCCGCGATCGAAGCTCGGTGAGGCCCGCGATGCACTGCTACAGGCCTTCGCTGACCAGGTAGAGGGAGTTACGGGACACCCTTCCCTGGTGGCCCCTAAGGTTACCACGAAGGACTAAGCGAACCATAAGGTAACTTGCAGTTCCTGAGGGGCCTACAGCTTCAGTGTGGGGGTGGTAATCATCCACTCCCCCCTGCCACTGTGTCTTTGGGAGACCAAGGAACACGGAAGAAGAACCGAAGGCGCAGAGAGCAATACAGTACGAAAAGTCCGCAGCCTATTCAGTCTGGTAGCGGCCACAATCTTGTGGCATCCACTAGGCCCAACCAGCAGCTAAGGATGGCCCATGGCATCACGCGCTTCAGTCAAAGGGTGCAGTCTCTTGGTTCCTCAGCCGAAGCGCCTCGTTCTCTCCGCCTTAATGCTGGCGAGCTTCGCATGTGTGAGTGTGACTGGCTGCTCGCGACCACTAAGCGGCACTGCCGGACAAACAGGCGCGGGTCGTTTCGAGATCGTACAGATTGGCGGCGATAATGAAGCTGCCCCAGTCATGGTGAAGATGGACACTCAAACTGGGGAGACTTGGCAGCTCTTGCCATTACACCCCCACAAAACAGCTCCGGAGCATGGCTGGCACCCCATACCTCACCTTACGATCGAAAGTAGGGCACCATATTACCCAGGGGATGCCTTGCGGCGATCCGGCGTTCCTACGGATGGCGAAGGTGGATGAGGGGGAAGGCATGGGGGATGATATTCATGAACACGCTGAAGTCATCGAAGCCTACGACGCTTTAGGCTTTGATGGAGAGCCATTCCGGGTGGAGGTCAAGGTCTTGGCTGGCACCTACTATGTCTCCGCAGGAGATATTTATGACAACGAGCCTTTCTCTGAGCTAGGACCAGCCAGAGCCGCTGCACTACATATCGTGGACTGCTACCCGCCCGATGCCGAAGGAACGTACTTAGACCAGAAGCCACGATACAAGCTCGCCCGAACCCATGTGATCCAAGATCCGCCAACTGGGTCTCACCACACAATTCGCATTGAATATGTCAACAGCTTGTCTGCGGCGCACGGGATTACCGACCGAGCAGAAGGCGCACATTCGATCCTCGTTGACGATGTCACTCTAGAGAAGATCCGGCAGGGCAAAGAAGTCAAATTGCTAGGGCAAGGGATCAGGCTCTACGATGAGGGTCCCTTCGAAGACGAGTGGTTCTTCAACAACCCGCCTGGAGCTGTCACGGTCTTTTTGGATACTCTTAACGAGGGAGAACGTGACTGGCTTGAAGCAATCGCCATCTGGATCGATGACGAGCAGCAGCCCAAGCCACCTGGGTACTTCGTTTAGCTGGGCTGAGCGTTGCCACTCGCATACCGCCTCAGCACGAAGTCCCAAACCTGATCGACCTTCACGTCCCACAGGTCCTGCGGGTACGGGTCCTCCGGCAGTTCGTTCAGGCCCACCCTTATGGCCGTCCAGACGCTTCCTCTGGTTTCCTGCCCCCTTACCCAGTCCACGGCGTCCACAAGCCCCTGGAGCTTCTCTAACAGCCCACGAGCCACCTGGACACCCGCAATAACCCCTCGCATTTCCCGTACTGATGTGATTCAGCGTCGGCGAGGAGATAATGCTGATGCAACCATCGAGCCTGTTTTCACTTTCGGAGCACCTGGAGCGACTGAGCCGGGATGGCGATCCACTTGAGGTTTTGGCAGACGCAGTGGACTTCGAGCGTTTCCGCTCCTTGCTGGTAGAGGGGCTGGGATACAGCGATGGTGCGAAGGGCGGCAGGCCGCCGTTCGATCCAGTTTCGATGTTCAAAGTGCTGGTGGTGCAGGCGCAGCACAACCTTTCCGACGCCCGCATGGAGTTCATGATCCGCGACCGGCTTTCGTGGATGCGCTTCTTCGGCTTCGATCTGGGCGGCACGATGCCCGATGAGAACACCATCCGTCACTACCGCAACCGACTGACGACAAGCGGCACGTTCGAAGCGCTGATGCAGGCTTTCGAGCAGCAACTGCGCGAACGCGGCTATCTCGCTATGGGCGGGCAGATCGTGGACGCCACGCTGGTGCCGGCTCCCAAGCAGCGCAATACCGAGGACGAGAAGGCCGCGGTGAAGGCGGGCAGGTCAGCAAAGCAGATCTGGCCAGGCAAGCCGAACAAGGCGCACCAGAAGGATGTCGATGCCCGTTGGACGGTCAAGGTCGGAGGCAAGGTCCGGTACCGCGCCGATGGGACGCCTCTTCCGCAGATCGCCACGCCGGTGTTCGGCTACAAGAGCCATATCAGCATTGATCGACGCTTCGGCTTTATCCGAAAGGGCAAGGTGACCTCGGCGGCGCATAGCGACGGGCGGGAACTGCGCCATGTGATCGATCCGGACAACACGGCTAGCGATGTCTGGGCTGACAGCGCCTATCGCAGCCGAAAGAACGAGACGTGGCTGTCACGGCATATGTTCAAAAGTCGCATCCATCGCCGCAAGCCCAAGGGCAAGCCGATGCCCGAGCAGACATCACGCGCAAATGCCGCCAAGTCAGCGGTCCGCGCCCGCGTCGAGCATGTCTTTGCCCATCAGAAGGGGCGATACGGGCTCTTCATCCGCACCATCGGTTTGGCCCGCGCCCAGGCCAAGCTCACCCTCGCGAACCTGGTCTACAACTTCGACCGCCTGATCTTCCATGAACGACAAGCCGCCACCGGATAGGTGCGTCTGGAAGGCACACGCGAGGCAGAAAATGGCCAGAAGGCAACCGGAAAACTCCCATAATCAGGCGCTCAGGCAGCCACTCTGCTTGCTCAATCTATTATCCCACCGTTTGCGCCGAAAACATGTGGTTGTTGCGGGTGTCCACCTTCTTGACCTCATGCTCCTGCGCTTTGGTGAGCTTCGGTTCTGGCGTGGTGAGAAGATCGAAGATCGCCAGCTCCTCTTCGGTCAGCTCCTCTCTCGCCGCTCTTTGCTCCTCAGCGTCCAAGCTCTTGATGAACGCCTTCAGGCCATCGAAGAACTTCTCTGCGTCGATTGACCCAGCGTTGTAGGCCGCGACCAGCTTCTCCAGCCGCTCGACAAAGCTCACCCGCGTGGGGTTCGACTGAGCCATCTTCTTGGCCTTTTCCTCTGCAGCCTCGCGCATCTTCTCGGTGGCCACCTTGGGGCTTGTCTCGAACAGGTTGGCGAGCTTCTCGAAGTCGATGCCTGAGAGGTCCACACGGCCCTTGGCGGTATCACCCTCGACTATGGGAGTGACTATGGCGACCCCTTCGAGCTTCTCGTCGAGGAGTTGGGCTATCCTGGCTGAGATTGCCGATATGTCGACTGGGCCGAGTTTTGCTCTCACACAGTCAGCGAGAACGTGGAAGGTCGCAACTGGCTTCAGGAATGGTGACGCACGCTCATCAGGCAACAGAGCCTTGTAGGCCCGTGTGACAGCGCCAGCGAGCCTAAGGAACTCCCTGCGGCGATCCTCAGGCGCGACAAGCGCCTCAACCCCATCTCTGATCAGCTTTTGTCTATCGAAACCCTGCGGCGTCTCCATGATTGCATCAGGGTCAAAATCGAGCGGCTCCACGAAGGCCCGCACGGCCCCCAGAGCTGTCTCCAGCTCCTTTACCAGCTCTTCCTTGTCCTTGATCGGGGTCTCGCCATCGCCTCTTCCAGCCGCGTAGACAGCCAGCGCCTTCTGGAGGTTCTGGAAGACGCCCACATAGTCCACGATCACACCAGACGTCTTTCCTTCCGACTTCCGGTTGGCCCTGGCGATGGTCTGCATCAGCGTGTGCGACTTCATCGGCTTGTCGAGGTAGATCGTGCCGAT
Source organism: Erythrobacter sp. Dej080120_24 (assembly GCF_036322605.1). Lineage (GTDB taxonomy): Bacteria > Pseudomonadota > Alphaproteobacteria > Sphingomonadales > Sphingomonadaceae > Erythrobacter > Erythrobacter aurantius. The sequence continues at coordinate 3,305,305 of NZ_AP027262.1, read as the reverse complement.
GCTGGGGACGTCGAAGCCAGTGATCCACATGGCGCATACGAAGACCAGGCGAAGCGGATCGTTCTTGTCCTTGAACTTGGTCTCCAGGTCTTCCTTCTGCATCCGCTCGCGGTGCGGGAGGATGTCGAGACCCTTCTGACGCAGATCGTCGACCTCGTTCTGACCTTGGCTCACGACCACGGCCATATCGAGTTCGCGCAGCCAGACCAGCCTCTCGGCGATGGCTGCTCCTTCGGCCTCGTGTGCAGTCTTCAGCCTCTTTTCGTCGGCCTCGATCATCCTGGCGACGGCAGCCTTGACCTTGTCGTGCATCGCAACCGCCGTAGCCTTGTCGATGGCGACGAACATCGCCTTCCCACGATACCCTCGCTGGGCGAAGTGGAGCGCCACATCCTCCGCCACCTTGTCGAGCCGGTCGGGGTTGGTGATGAGCGTGTACTGCCTGCCGAATTGCTGGTTGAGCTTCTTCTCCTGCTCCTCGTCCAGCATCGCCTCGTCGAGCAGCGCGTCTAGCTCCTCCTGCAACTCGTCCGAGTTAAGCTGGAGTTCCGGCTTTCGTCCCTCGTAGAACAGCGGAACGGTCGCTCCGTCCTTCACCGACTGCGCGAAGTCGTAGACCGACACATAGTCCCCGAAGACCTCTTTGGTTCGGCTCTCGTCCCCCTTGATGAGAGGGGTGCCAGTGAACCCGATGAAGGCCGCATTGGGCAGTGCCTTGCGCATGTTGGCCGCAAGCTGGGCGTACTGGCTCCTGTGGGCCTCGTCGGTCATCACGATGATGTCCGAGCGTTCCGAGAGTACCGGCATTGGCTCTTTGTCATCGGTCGAGAACTTCTGGATCAGCGTGAAGACGTAGCGTTCGTTGCCAGCGAGCAAGTCCCTCAGGTGCGCTCGGCTGCCCGCCTGGGCCTGCTGAGTGTCCTTGGTGAGTGCTCCTGCCGTGGCGAACTGACCCGCGATCTGGTCGTCAAGCTCGGTGCGGTCGGTCACGATCACGAAGGTGTAGTTGCCGCCCATGCGCCGCAGGACCTTCTCCGCGAACATCACCATCGACAGGCTCTTGCCCGACCCCTGGGTGTGCCAGAAGACCCCCAGCCGCCCCTCGTTCTCCTCGATGTGACGAACAGCCTCGATCGCCCTGTTGACCCCTAGCACCTGGTGGTAGCGTCCGATGATCTTGATGAGACCGCCCTTCGCCTCGTCGAACAGGACGAAGTTCTCCAGCATGTCGAGGAAGCGGGCAGGCTCGCAGGTGGCCCTGAGCATGGTCTCCAGGCTGGGGTCCTCCGGGCCTCCCTCCTCCAGCCGCTTCCAGGGCGAGAAGAACTGGAACGGCGCGTGACTGCCGCCAATGCGGGTCTCAAGGCCGTTGGAGAGCAGCACGAAGCCGTTGGCGTGAAAGAGCTGGGGGATCGCGTCCTTGTAGTCCCTCAGGTTCTTCTCGTAGGCGTCGGCGAGCGGCTGGGTCGGAGCCTTCCACTCGCACAGCAGCAGCGGCAGGCCATTAACGTAGCCGATCGTGTCGGGGCGGCGTGTGTGGAGGACCCCCTCGATCCAGACCTGGTTGGCAACGAGGAAGTCGTTGTTGGCGGGGTTCTTCCAGTCGATCACGCGGATCAGGACGTCCTCGAACTTGCCCTGATCGTTCTTCACCTCGACCCTGACGCCCTCGCGCAGGAGCCTCAGGACCTCACGGTTGGCGGCGATGGCTTGGAGGGCCGAACGGTCCCGCGTCAGCTCTTCCTCGGCCAGCTTGAGCGCCTCTGCGGGTTTGCCTGGGTTGAGCTTCTGAAGCGCTGCTCGCAGCCGTGCGGGAAGGTGCGGTTCCTTGAGGCTCGTGCGGCCATAGGCATTGTCCGGCCCAGCCACATCGTGGAGCAGGTTCACACGCTCCCAGCCAAGCTCCTCCATCAGCGCCATTGCAGGCTGCTCGACGATGCCGTCCTCGGAGGCGACCAGTCCAGAGAGCGAAGGAGCCATTAGGCTTCGAGCAACGCCTCGCCAGATGTGAGAATGTCTTCCATCACCCGGCGTCCTGTCACCGTCAGCCTTAGGTACTTACGACGGTTGTCGGAAGGATCGGTTTCACGCATCAGCCAACCGAGCGCCTGTTGCCGCTTGCTCTCTCTGCCTTCTTCACCAAGGAAGACCTTGTAGGTCGTATGCAGGCTTCGGCTCATCACCCCGCCATGCTTCTCCTTGATCTCGGTGAACGTTGCTGGGCGTCCAGAAAGGTCTGCGATTGCAGCTTCAAGGAAGAAAACGGACTGGCTCAATGTCAGCCGTTCAGGAGCATGTTCAGCAAGACGGATCAGAAAGCCTGACCAGTCTTTGAGTTCCCTGAGTGAGTTCATCAGCTTCAAATGGTTCATTATGCCGCCTCCTCCACTATTGACTTTGCGGCTGAACCAAAGTTGCTGTCGCGGCTGTGCGCCTCCCTGATAGCGTTACAATATCTCCTCGCCAGTTCGCCGCCGATACGCTGCATATCATCTTCGAGCAGTGTGATCTGGCCCTTCCATTTCCGACGCTTTCCGCCTTCCTCATAGAACCTCGCACAAGAAAACGTGAAACCTACAAGGCTGCCCCCCACGTTAATCGGCTCGATATTCCTCATGTCTCCATGGGCGGTTGCGTTTCTGAGACCGATGAGTGCATCAGCGACATTTTGGTTCTCGAAGTTCACTGACTTAGGGAGTGCTATTCGACAGCCTGAACGGAATACGATGCGCTCGACACCCTCTGCTGGAAACCTCCAGTCCTCATGAAGGACGTTCTTCTTGGCCAACTTCCCAAATAGAGCCAACGCTGCCTTGTCTGCGCTACGGACGGCGTACTTCGGCTTAATCCGAGTATGCTGCATGACCCAGCAAAGGATCGCGGTGAACAACGCGTAGGTTTCAGAGATTTCAAAACTATCCTTGGGATTGAGGAGCATCACTCTCATTCTTCCCACAATGGTCCAGTCTAAGTGGTCTCTGGTGATCTCTGTCATGCAGCGTTCTCCAGTTGGCGTTCGGCAGCCTCGACGGAGAGCTGGCCGGAGATTAGGCGGGGGAGCAGGAGGTCGCGGGCGGCTGTGAGCTTCTCGTTCGCTTTCTGAAGAACCGCAGCTTGCTCAACCATGGGCATGACCACACCCTCGAACTGCTGGCTCAAATGAGCACTGGGCATCGCGCAGGGGTAGTTTGCCAGGACCTTCGAGTTGGCCCTCGGCATCTTTGTTCCGTTCGACGTCTGCACTGAGTGCGCCACGAAAGCATCACTGCTCGCGATCTGAAGCGCCCTTGCTGCTAAGCGTGGGTCGGGCCGCCAGATAATGGCGTCAGTCGAAGCAATGCCATCGAACGGTGCCCAAACGACCTTGTGGAAGTAAGGGCGTATCTTACCAAACAGAATGTCACCGCGACGAAAACGGGCCTTGGTACTGTCTACGTCTGTTGCCGCCCCACAATTGTTCAGGGTTGTCGAACGGCGGGGTAAATGCTCCAGGCCAACGTACGGCGTCTCAGCGTCGACTGAGGAAGGTGAGAGAGTTTCGCGGACCTCCGGCGCGATCTTCGAGAACGTGCCCCACTCCCACCCTTCAGGCAGCGGGCCACCGGGGGTATCGACGATGGGTACATCCTCGTGGCCAGGGAAGCGAAAGCGGACGAACCACTCCTCGAACAGCCCCCGCGCCATCTCCTCCAGCACCGCCACCCGCCGCCGGTTGACCTCAATAAGGTCGTCATAGGCTCCGAGAATCGCTGCAATGCGCCGTTGGGTTTCTAGGGGTGGAAGTAAAACAGGTAACGAGCGAAGGATGCCAAGGTTTATAAGCGGGATCGATGAACCCGTATTAGCCTGCTCTATATGTGCACGCATTGAAGGCTGAGTGAACCAGTAGAATAGGAACTTTGGATCGCACCTCTCTGTATCGGGTCTGAGACGAAGCTGCTTGTTGCTAATGATATAGAGTGGATACTTGGAGGTGGGGGGTATCAGACCAACTTGACCAATGGTTCCGGCTGCCGTGAAAACAATATCTCCAGGAACTGCCTGACAGTTGCGAAACTCCTCAGCTTTCTCAGCGGTTAAGAAAACAAAGCCCTCGTCTCGAAAATAGACTTCCCCAAACGATAAGTTGCTACCACGAATAACTGGAACGCCATCCTCCACGAAGAAGCGACGGCCGATACTCGACCCAAAAGGTCCGGAAACAATCGAGCGTGGTTCAGTTGAGGCAATGTCTTGAGCGGTCGTCCTGATCCATTGATCTGGCGTTGTGGTGGTGGCCATGACTATATTTCCAGTACCTTAGCCACGCTCTTAGCGATGGTATCTTGAAGCCGAGCAGCTTCTGCGTTCAGCACCTCAAGCTCTTCCTGCAGACCCTCCAGCCTCTCTTTGAAGTCGACATCGTCCATCTGCTCTCCAGCCGCCACACCGACATAGCGGCCAGGATTGAGACTCCAGTCCTGAGCCTCGATATCCGACCGGCTGGCGACCTTGCAGAGGGCGGGAATGTCCCTAAAGCCCTCTTCACCGAAGGTCTTGGCCATCAGGTCAGCACTGCCCTGCTCGGTCTCCACCTGCTCGCCGCGCCACAGCCGCACGATGTTGCCGATGAACTCGATCTGCTCTGGCGTGTACTCTCGGTGCGCCCTGGTCACCTGTTGGAAGATGTGTCGTGCATCGATGAACAGCACCTCGTCGGCCCGCTCGCCTTTCGCCTTCGCCTTGTCGAGGAACCACAGGGTCACCGGCAGGGTTACCGTGAAGAACATGTTGGGCGAGGTGGAGATGATGACGTCGACCGATCCCGACTGCACCAGCTTCTTGCGTAGCTCACGCTCCGATCCGCCTGCATCTGAGGCCGAGTTGGCCATGACGAACCCCGCACGACCCGTATCGTTCAGCGCCGCATGGAAGAGACCGACCCACAGGTAGTTCGCGTTGTTGACCGTGGGGATGCCGAGCGAGAACCGAGCGTCCACAGTGCCCGCGTCATTGACCAGCCGCTCAGTGTCCACCTGGGACTGGTTGAACGGAGGGTTCGCCATGACGAAGTCGAACTTGCCGACCATCTGGTGCGGGTCTTCATAGTAGCTGTTGGCCACCACGATGTCCCCCGACAGCCCATGGACCGCGAGGTTGAGGCGGCACAGCTTCTGGGTGTCCTCCATCTTCTCGATCCCGTAGACGCTCAGCTCGCGGCTGGGGGTCTTGTGGTGGCGCTTCACGAAGTCGGCGGAGTGGACGAACATCCCGCCAGAGCCGCAGGCCGGATCGAGGATTTTCCCGTGGTACGGCTCGATCACCTCGACGATCAGCTTCACGATGGAGGATGGGGTGAAGTACTCGCCACCCTTCTGCATGTAGGCCGAGGCGAACTCGCCCATGAAGTACTCGAAGATCACCCCATAGGCATCGCCGCCAATGTCGAGCGGCTGGAGGATACGCAGAAGTTCCCTCAGGACCTTGTCAGGCAGCGATCCGTAGCCTTGAGGCATGACCCCTGCGAGGTCGGGATTGTTCTCCGTGATGCCCTTCATGGCCTCGTTGAGAGCCTCGGCGAGGTCCTCGGTCTCCGGCAAGGAGAGGAGATAGGAGAAGCGGGCATTGTCGGGCAGGTAGACTGCGCCGTGGCCGTGGTAGTCCAGCGGGGTTGGTTTGAGGCGTCCGGTGAAGGTCTCTGCCAGCTCGGCGTGGACCAGATCGAACTTCGCCTCCATCTGCCTGAGCGCGATCAGGGCAAGCACTGGCTGGGCGTACTGGTCAGGCCGCAGCGCCGTGTTGGTCCAAAGCTGGTTCGCAGCCTGGAAGAGCCTCCGCGACAGGTCCTGAAGATCAACGGCCAATGTGAATTTTCCCTCTGGTCAAGAACTTGGGTGAAACAATAGCGGGCGAGCGCATGGTGGCCAAATGGAAAAACACGGGTGTTAGGCCGACAGGCCATAGACCGATAGGCGGGCAAACTATTAGGGTCTGGCCGCAAGGAGGAAGAGTAATGATTGATGATCGAGACACTGAGCGGGCGTATGTCGATGAAGATAACTACTTTGCCCTCACGCAGGCTGTCTCCGAGTGGCTCGATCAGGTTCTGGAAGATAACGCAATCGCAATTCTTCGGTCACTGAACCGTTCGAGCCTGTGTGATATTGGAGATTTCACGAACGAGCTTGCGGATTGGCCCTACGCTGGGGACCCCAACGTGACCGAAACGGCGTTTGTCATGTTCTGGGCGTTCCAAGGAGATGATCGCATGCATAGCCTGCAGAACCACTTTCGAAACTTCTTGGAGAGGGTCGCTAGGCAGCACCTCGACCGTTGGCCGGAACCCGAAAAAGCACTCTTCATTGAGGCGTGCTCCCTTGATGACGAGCAAAGACCGATTGATCGATTGGAAAGCGAAAAGCGCGAGGCAGCTATTCACACTCTCTTGGAGAAACTGGAAGAGATACTGTCGGACCATGACGCCGACGTCCTGTTAGAAGACTGACAGAGGGTTTCCCGAAATTCGGCGTTTTGCCCCCGTCGATGGGAATACTTTCACCTTCCTAGGTCAAATGATCGGCCCCTGCGATTTGTCGGCCATCGGTCCTAGTTTCGGGCAACGTTTCCGACTTGCGCCTCATGCCAAAACGGTACAATGAGACGGTACAAAACCCATCATCGACATGGAGCGAAATGGCGGATTTCTGGGCTTTTTGAGTGCTAGAGGCCGCTTCACGTAAGCGGCACCAGAGCTTCTTCCAAAATCGTCCCGAAACCGTTGATTTTCAGCGGTTTTTGGGGTATTCGTAACTTTCTGATGTTCCTGTTTTGTCCCGCTTCATGCCCCCACGTCTATCACCATTTGGGGGCATGAAAGGGGGCATAACGCCAGCCAGAAAGGTCATGCCCCCAAATGCCAATTTTATCACAAGAAATCAGCAGGTTGCGACCGAAACGCATGCCATTTCGGAAAACCGACTCAAAAGGCCTCTATTTGGAGGTGTTTCCGAACGGATCGAAGCTCTGGCGCTACAAGTTTCGTATTGCTGGAAAGGAAAAGCGCATGGCCCTGGGAGCCTGGCCGGACATCTCCTTGGCCGATGCGCGCAAGCGGAGGGACGTCGCACGGCTCAAGGTTCTCGACGGTAACGATCCTACTTTGGAGCGCAAGCGGGCCAAGCGTCTCGCTCGCATGAATGCTGGCAACAGTTTCAAGAGCGTTGCAGAAGACTTCATCAAGGTCCGAATGGAAAACAGCGGGAAGGCTCCCGCAACTATTCGCAAAGCGCGCTGGTATGTCTCACTTCTAGTGCCTTCTATCGGGGCACGACCGATCAACGACATCGAGCCAATCGAGGTGCTCGAAGCGCTCAAGAAAATCGAACGCAAGGGCCATAGAGAGTCGGCCAACCGGACCCGCGCCTTGGCCAGCAGAGTGTTCCGGCACGGAATCGTCTGCGCACTCTGCAAGAGTGATCCAGCGGCTCACCTCGGAGACGCATTGGCCTCTCCCGTCGTAACCCATCGGGCAGCCATCCTCGACCCCATAAAGTTCGGCCAGTTACTTCGCGACATCGATGAGTACACCGGCACCCCCTTAGTACGCATCGCAATGCAGATATTGCCCCACATAATGACCCGCCCTGGCGAGATGCGGTTAGGGAAGTGGTCCGAAATCGATTGGGGACAGAAGATTTGGAATATCCCGGCAGAGCGAACAAAACTGCGGCGCCTCCACGCGGTGCCCTTGTCGGAACAGGTGATGCTCCTGCTACGCGAGCTGCACTGTCACACGGGCGGCTTCGAGAAGATGTTCCCTGCCCAGCAATCGCACCTGAAGTACATGAGTGAAAACTCAATCAATCAGGCGCTGCGCCGAATGGGCTACGGTCCCGATCTGGTGACCGCACACGGCTTTCGATCAACCGCTTCGACCTTTCTGAACGAAAGCGGGAAGTGGCACCCCGACGCTATCGAGCGATCCCTCGCACACGGTGACAGCAACGCCATAAGAGGCATCTATAATCGTGGCAATTACTGGGATGAACGTGTGCAGATGGCCCAATGGTGGAGCGACTATCTTGACGAGCTCCGCTCAGGACGAAAAATCGTCATTGGCGATTTTGCAAAGGGTTGATCTGGCATTTGAATTTTTCTCAGTTAGCGCAGGACTGAACGCTTAGGACAAGCCCGATCAAGTACACAGTCGCCACAAAGCCGAACTCAATTCTGATGCCCCAGATCCGAAGCCAATTCCGCATCGTGCCGGACCTCAGTTCGTAGAGCTTTGGAAGCTAAGTTGATCGAAGCGCTCAGCGACAGTCTTCCACGTCGCTATGCCTGCTTCGTCGCCTTCATTGCATAGCCGCTGGATTTGCTGCGCAATATACGCGGCTCCCTGTTCGCCATGGTTCTTTTCGACCCAGAGTGCGACGGCCCACAATTCCTGGTCGCGGTTCAGCACCATGGTTCGCGTCTCCCGGTCCAGGTTCGGGCCAGGCCTTCGCTGACCAACTGATCGCCAAGCGAGCGACCGCCGCGCGTAACAACCCGCAATTTGCGACCGTACTGATCCTCATCTCTGCTCTCGATAGTCCTCAGTTCAAAAGGCCCTTCATTGAGCAATTCGACCAGGCGGTGCGTAGCGCGCATGCCTCGTTGGTACTCGTAGTCACAGCTTGGCTTGCCAATTTCTGGCGCGTCGATGTCGGCAATACGAATCTTGGTTCCATCGAGCCAGAATGTATCGCCATCCACAACACATGTTCGCCTGACTCTGCCGCAGATAGCGAACTGTGGCACGCTTGCTGGTCGGAATAGAACTTGGGGCTGTTGTTCAATGCTGGCGGGTCTCGCTTCCCCGACTGGCCAGTTGAGTGCCAGCATCCCTGCTGCAAACACTATCGAGAATCCCCCTAAACCCAAGATGATCTCCTTGCCTAGCTTGTTGCGCTTCCTAGCTAGGAACGCTGTGCGGAAGTCGAGCGGGTCGTTCGGTTCTTCAGACATTGACGCGAACTCACCTCGATACGGTTGGGATCAGCACATGATACCCAGAAATCAGAAGAATTCGTCAATGGGATGTTTCAAGCACAGACCATCTGGTAAGCACCGACCGGACATACTGTGGGGTCTCACCATTATTCGGAATGCCGCGTGATCGGGAGACGGCACCTGGGCCAGCATTGTAAGCTGCCAAGGCTAGGTGGACCGCGTCGAACCGGTCCAACATATCGCGAAGGTACCTGGCGCCACCGTCGATCGATGCAAGAGGGTCATGACGGTTACGGACGCCCAGTTCTCGCGCCGTGGCCGGCATAAGCTGAGCCAGCCCGGCAGCACCAGCTGGACTCACAGCCATCGGATTGAAGCGGGATTCAGCCCAGATGAGAGCCCGAAGCAGGTTGGTCGGAAGCCCGTACCGGCGCTCGGCCTCGGCTATTGCCGCCATATACAGGCGTTCCCGATAGGATACGTCTGCTGGCCCGGCTTGGTAGATTGCAGGTAGATATTGCCTTGCCGGCTGCTGGTCCGTCTTCGGTGGAACGATCGCGTGCTCGAACAAGGTGAAATCCTGGGCGCGGACTTGCTGTGAGGAGGTCGCGATCATTCCCAAACAGGCGACCGCTGTCGCTGTCAGACGATTGAGGCAGGTCATCTTGATTGGTGCTCCATTGCTTCGAATCGAAATAGAACATAAAAAGAACATACGCGTGTAGGAAAGCGGCAATTGTCAGCCTTGGGGAGAGAAGAGTGGGCCAATCGAGGGGGCACCTCACAAGCTAAGGAGCTCGCATGTCCCTATCTGCCTCTACTCATTCAAGAACGTCGCTCGCCGAGACAGCTCGCTGCATCTGCGAAACGCGCGGCGGCAAATGGTCCGGCACAAAGGGCATGGCCTGTTGCCCCGCGCATGATGACCGCACGCCGTCACTCAGTGTGTCGCTCGGACGACAGGCCATCCTTTTCCATTGCTTTGCGGGATGCGATCAGCAGAGTGTACTGTCCGCATTGGCGTGTGAAGGTTTCGAGGCACCAGCCCTTTTTTCAGGCTCTGCGACTACCGACGGTTCCGAGCCGACCAGCACCCGCAAAGCCTCGGCGGCAGCTCTGAGGATCTGGCGCGATGCACAGCCACTGCGTGCCAGTCCGGCAAAGGCATATCTTGAGTGCCGCGGCATCCTCGCCGCATCTGCGGCGCTGCGCTTCCATCCAAGAACCCCACTTGGCCCGAAAGGACGAACCCGTTTTCTTCCCGCCATGATCGCGGCGGTCAGCCTCGACGAGGGGCCGATCGCCATCCATCGCACGTTTCTTTCGGGCAATGCCAAGGCCGATTTCGAAAAGCCGAAACGCGCGCTCGGCGCGCTCGGTGAAGCTGCTGTTCGCCTCTTCGCTCCGGCCTGCGGCAAGCTCGGCCTCGCCGAGGGTATCGAGAGCGCAATGTCGGCCTATGCACTTACGGGCATCCCCGTCTGGGCGACCCTGGGTAATGAGCGTTTCGGCATCGTCAGCGTGCCCGAGAGCGTGACCGAGCTTCACCTCTTCGTCGATCATGATGCTGGCGGCGAGCTGGCCGCGTCGCGCGGCCTGGCCGCCTATGCCCACGAGGGACGGACAATCCAGGTTCGTAAGCCTTCCTCACGCGACACCGACTGGAACGATGAACTGACAGCATGGCTGCGCCGCAAAGCGGCGCGGTAGAGGAGAGAGGGCTTCTCGAATTCCTGATCCGGCAGAGGGCGTGTCCCGATGCCCTCATCAGGAGGACGAATTGCCATGTTTCAATCAGACCTGTTTCCCGCCGGCGAGCAAATGCCGTTAGAGCCCCTGGCCTATGCCACCGGCACCAGGATTGCCGCGCTTCTTGCTTCGGGACGTCATCTTACCCGTACCGACATTTCCGGGCTGTTCGCCGAAGAGAGCCTCCTCCATCTGTGCATGCATCGCAATCGAGCCTTGAGCTTTCCAGTTATTCAAGCATGGTCTATATAAAGACCAAATTCAGTCCATCGGTGATTCATGAAACTAGACCAACGCATCAAACCGATCAGTTATCTGAAGGCCCACAGCGCCGAAATCATCCGGGAGATTGGAGATGGCGCCGGGCCGATGGTCATCACCCAGAACGGCGAAGCCAAGGCAGTTTTGCAGGATGTCGCCAGCTACGAGCGCGCACAGGAAACACTCGCACTGCTAAAACTTCTGGCGCTTGGGCAGGCCGATGTTGCCGCCGGTCGGACTCGCCCGGTGGCGGGCCTTGCGGATCGCGTTCGAGGTAAGTCAAACTGAATGATGAAAGCGGCCCTAGCGATCGAGATCACCTCCGGTGCGGAGCACGATCTTGCGGGTATCTGGCAGCGTCGCCTGACGCAGCGCGGGCCGGTTGGCGACGATGGTGCGGACACTCTGCTGGATGACCTCGTCGCGTCTATCGAAGCCCTTTCCGATAATCCTCAGAAGGGACTGGTTCCGCCGGAGCTCGAGGCCCTTGGAATCACCGAATTCCGGCAATTGTCACGCCCTCCCTTCCGGATCATCTACAGGTATCAGCTCGAACCAGAACCCGGATGTGTGACCGTATTCTTAGTCGCCGATGCGCGTCGAGATTTCCGGACGCTTCTCGAAGAGCGCTTGCTCGGCAGCGGGCAGGCATAGGCTGCCCTAAACAGGGCAGGATCCGAATGAATTCGAGCGCTGCTTCCGATTGCGCTCCTGCTTCCCCATCATCTCCTGCGCTCCGTATGACTGAATAAATCAATAAGCTCTTGTGTCGCTTAGCGCCGGGCCTTGTCATACGTTTGCTCAAGTCCAGGCGAACAATCTGTTTGGTCCAGATCATGGCGCGCGCGGATGGGTCTGCGCACCCAAAACAGCTGCTCTTTCGGACCGCACTCACTCGATCTCTGATCTCCCCAGCCCGGTCGCATCGATGGTCGCCACAACCATCGAAGTGAGAGTGGAGGGAGCCCTTTGGGCTTGTGGGCCTCGTGATCCTCTCCTGTGCCTTCATTCCATCAAGAGAACACCCATGATCCAGTCGATTCCCTTGAAGAAGCTCGTTCCAAGCCCGCGCAACGTTCGCAAGTCCAGCGACGTGCTGGCCGACCTTCAGCTGCGTGCAGACATTGCTCAGCTTACGATCTGGCGAATTCGAGCAGGGGTTCGATATTGTGACGATCGGCCGCGCGAAGAGCTTCGATGTATTGGTGCCGCGTCGTCCCGGCTGCGATCAGGGTTGTCCTCCCCCAGCTGAAATAGGGTTGCCCTAGATTCTTTGCGAGCAGATCGGCAGCGAGCCTGGACATCCTGCCATTACCGTTGGGAAAAGGATGGATTTGAGTTAGCCGGTGATGAAAGCGAAGGGCGATCTCGTCAGGTGGATAGGTGTCCTTTTCGATCCAGTACCTCACGTCGTCCATCATCTGGCGCAGATCGAGTGGAATCTGGAAGCTTTCCGAGCCGATGCGCCGGTTGGTTTCCTTGGAATAGTCTCCAGCCCAGCTCCACACTTTGCCAAACATGCGCCGGTGCAGTTCTCGTAAGCTGTGTTCATGGAGCCAGTCGCGCGATTGCCGCGTCGCCCATTTTTCTCCCTCGGTGATATTGATCTGCTCGGCTTCATTGAGTTCGTGGCGCAACGTGATGTAGCTCGGGATCAGTCCGAGCCTCTCTTCTGCCGAGAGCGGCGTGTTCCCATCCTCGTCGACAAAGAGGTCGTCGGTCACGATTCCTCATCCCAAAGCCGCGCTGGCGATCCACGCAGCAGATCTTCTGTCAGCCGTTCCTGCTCCTGGACCTGTGCTTCGGAACCCAAGCTTTGGTTTTCCAGTGCCATCGAATGGCTTGCGCGCTCGATGCGCTGCGCGGCAATTTGTCGCGCACGTATGCGCCTTAGCTCCTCAATCGGTGCGTTGGGGACGAGCGCATAAACAAGCGTACAATCGAGCGCCTCCGCAGCCTGCCTTAGCGAGCCTAGCGTGAGCGAATCGCGTGCTTCGCCCTTTTCCATCTCGACTATGACCGACTGCGACTTGCCCAACCGCTTTGCGAGCTGGCGTGTCGTCATGCCGTATGCATCCCTTATAGCGCGGATCCAGCCGCGCGGTGGGCGCGCGAGTTCGGGCCGATTGCGCAGCGGTGCGAGACGGGTTTCGAGGTGCTTGCGAGCCAGCGCCTTGGCATCCATGATTGTCTCCTATCGATCAATATCATGCATAATGATCTATTATTATCAATCAATCGTCAACATATTGATAGTCTTTAAGCGATCATTACGTAAAACCATGATAGCAAAAAACCGATCAGAGACGATGAATATGCGCTTGGTGCGATAGCAAGATTGTCGCGGTCAACCGTTCAACTCCTGGCCAACTGATACAGAGAAGAGCGAGCTTTGCACTTCCTGAACCGGGACATCTCCGTCCCGGAAATCAGGAGACCACTCATGACCAAGTCCCGCCGCACTGCTGCACCTTCGCCAGCCCAACGCATCACCGCCGCTATCATTGAAAAGCTCGAGCAAGGCACCAAGCCTTGGGTCAAGCCGTGGCGCGGTGTGCCCGTCTCGCGGCCCTTGCGATCCTGCGGAACGCCCTATCGCGGCATGAACACCTTCTGGTTGTGGATGGTAGCTGATGGCTGTGGCTATGCCTCGCCTTACTGGATGACGTACCGCCAGTGCCAGGCACTCGGCGGACAGGTCCGCAAGGGTGAGAAATCCACCATCGCGATTTTCTACAAGAGTTACACCAAGGAAGTCGAGAACGCCGAAGGCGAAGCTGACACCGAGTACCGGCGCGTGCTCAAGGCCTATGCCGTGTTCAACGCCGACCAGTGCGACGGCCTACCCGAGTTCTATCATCCCAAGCCGCTGGTTGCCGCGCTGGAGCCCGAAGGGCGCGAAGAGCGGCTTGATGCCTTCTTTGCCCATGTCGGCGCAGACCTTCGCCATCATGGCGCGCAGGCCTATTACGAACCGCTGCGCGACCGGGTCACCATGCCGCCAGCCGAACTCTTCGAAGCCTATGACCACTACTACGCGACACTCGCACACGAGTTGTCGCACTGGACGGGTCATTCTTCGCGGCTCGACCGCGATCTTAAGAACCGCTTCGGCAGCGACGCCTATGCTGCCGAAGAACTGATCGCAGAACTGTCCTCAGCAATTCTTGGGGCCGAACTGGGCCTTCCAGTCACCCACCTCGACCATCACGCCAGCTACATCGCGTCTTGGCTCCAGATCCTCAAATCGGACGAGCGCGCGATCCTCACCGCCGCGGCCAAGGCCGAGGAAGCGGCCAGCCTGCTGCTCGAACTGGGTGGATTCCAATCAACTGAAGGCGAGACCGATGTCGATCTCGCTGATGCAGCCTGAGGAGCAGTGAGATGGGACGTTCCGTCAGTTATCCGACCGGCTCCATGGTGGCCTTTCGCCTGCTTGATGACGGCGAAGACGAAGATTTCGACTGGACCTACGAGTGCCTCGTCGACGAGATCATCGCTACCACGAAGAGGGCCTTTCCTTCTTTCGAGCGCTTCGATGGATGGCGCGGCCGCGAGGACCGTATCCTCCTGCGCAACGCCTTCGCCGATTGCGGCATATCGACCTATTGCGGGCTCGCCGCGATCTGGCTCGCCGAGCGCGACGATGCCCGGTACTGGGAGGCGGATTTCCACAACCCACGAACGGCGAGGGCACGGCACTGGCTTGGCCAGGTGTCGGCAAGGTTTATCGAATTGTTCGGTGAGCTGCGCATAGTCGGGCGGTTCTCGAATGGCGAAGCAATCTTTGAACGAGATCGTCCTTGCAATTGACTGATATCAATATATATCGTGCAATTGAAAGGAAAGGTTATGGCGACGCAGCCACTTGAGCGGCAGACCGACGACGGCAAAGTTCTGACTTCGGCGATTGCCAAGATTGCCGCGTTCTGGGGGTTTACCAACGCCAAGCTTGGAACAATTCTGGGATTGTCTGAAGCGACCGCTTCGCGGCTACGCTCCGGAAAGTCCGAGCTCGACCCGACATCGAAGTCGTTTGAAGCAGGCCAGTTCCTGCTCCGGCTGTTCCGTTCGCTCGACGCATTGCTCGGAAGCGATGACCTTTCAGCGCGCGCTTGGCTAGCAACGCCCAATCTCGATCTCGAGGCCCGGCCGATCGACCTGATCGACAGCTTCAGGGGTCTGATTACCGTGTGCGACTATGTGGACGCCCACCGCGCTCGAGTCTGAGTTTCGCCGCTACCGTCGTACTGTGTGGCGCTTGGTCGAAGCGCAGCATCGGATCTCGACCAACAGGCTTGCCTCAAGCCTTGCCGAACAGAAGCGGCTCGAGGAACTGGCTGACGCCGCCAAGCCCGATTTGCCCAAGGCAGCACGCGGGATGCATCGCCTCCTCGCTTCCCCTTTCCGCTATGGCCACACGGTGGCCAGCCGGTTCCGGCGGGCGAATGAACGTCCCGGGATATTCTACGCCAGCGAGGCCGAGCGCACCGCCATTACCGAGACCGCCTATTGGCGGCTCAAGTTTGTCAGCCGTTCGCCCGGATTTGTGCCCGGTAACCGGACAAGCGAGCATTTGAGCTTCTCGGTGACGGTCTCAATTGCTCGGCTGAACGATACAACCCGGCCGCCGCTCGATGCCGATTGCGACCGCTGGCTTGACCCTGATGACTATTCGGCATGCCAGAAACTTGCTGCACAAGTCCGAGAGGCCGGAGGGCAGGGCATTCGCGCCGCTTCTGTGCGCGACCCTGAGGGCACCAACCTCGCGCTGCTCGATCCGGCATGTCTCGCGAAATCGGAGCCGGATTACGGACGGGGCTGGCACCTGCGCCATGAGGGAGGCCGGTTGTCGGCGATCGCAGCCTTTCCGCATAGTGAGGTGCTGACGTTCAGCCCAGAACAGTTCGGGCTTGGATAGATCGCTGCCTGATCCGAACTACCTCCAGCTGGCAGCCGCGCGACTGCCATTGGCGTAAGCCTGTTCGCTGATCCGAGGTGCCCTGTGGACCGGACAGGGCTCGCCGCAACCCGCGCAAGGCTGCGGCCCGTGTGGCCCGCGCCAGCCTTGCCTTGCGGGGTTTCCCGCTGACGCGGTGCAGCGATCCCTTTTGTCCGGCCCTACTGGGGCACGGCGAACAGGTCTCACGCAAACCCTTTGCCTTGAGGCTTGCCGCCTAGCCCAAGGAGGATTTTCGATATGTATGACAGCTTTGCATCCCAGCTTGCCGGCCTCGACCTGACAGGTTTCACCATCGCGCCCGCTCCATTCGATGCAACCGACTTCCCGTCCGAGGATGCCGTCGGACAGACGCTTGGTGCCGTCTGGTCCGATCTCTTCGCGCTGTTTTCCGATACCGCGCTTGAAGCAGACAGCGAAGACATCGCCTGGGGCCTCGTCAATCTGTTCCACCGCGCTGCCAGCCGCAAATCGGCCCAGCTTGACCGTGCATCTGACGAAATCCGGATCCTGCTCGCGTCCGCCGATGCATCGGAAATTCATGCCTCCAATCTCGAGGAACAGACCGCGCGGGCGCAGGCCGCCGAAGCGAGCATGCAGGCATTCGAGCAGATGCGCGAAATTGCGGCTTCCCTCTACCGCGACGAGACCGGTTGCTCGTGGACGCCGGTTTCCGGATCCCGCGTCAGCCATTCAAAGTCGCTGACATCGGCTGTGATCGACGCGCGCGATTTCCTGCGGGCACGGGCCGAAAGACGTCAGGCTGCGCATATGCCTGAAGGAACCCCGGTGATCTTTACCGGCGGGCGCAGCCGCTTTGAATGCACCGAGGATGCCAAAGTCTATGCCTCGAACATCTGGGCCACGCTCGACAAGGTTCGGGCCAATGTTCCCGATCTCGTCCTTGTCCATGGCGGTGACAGCAAGGGTGCCGACAGGCTCGCAGCGTCCTGGGCCGAACGTCATGACGTTCAGCAGCTCACTTTCTCTCTCGATCGCCGACTGGGCGCCCGTGCCGGGTTCAAACGCAACGAGCAGATGCTTTCGCTTCATCCCCGCTACGTGGTGGCCTTTCCAGGCAATGGTGTCACAGAGCGTCTGGTAATCGATGCCAAGAAGCAGCGGATTACCGTCGTCGATCGTCGCGGACCACTCGGTGTAAAGCCCGTTCATATTCAGGCCCGATGACCATGCAGGCACCTGTTATTGCTAGCTTAAAATGCATTATCCCATTGGGTGATCAACGGAGGTTCCAATGGTATGCTGGAAATCGATGTCGAGGCCGAAACCTCAATCCTGGACTGTCGCACCTGGTCCAGCGACAACGATGAGCAGGGTGCCGAAGTATGAGAATGAAGTATGCGAACGAAAATCAACGCCCGTTGATATTGCCATGCGCTCGATCTTGGTTCGAAAATGAGGGGCGGGTCCGACGTTGCAATGCTGCCGAACGTCGGACCACGCGGGTCTGGGGTCTTCTGCCTTCTCCAGATGCGATGAGCCGGTTTCACCGGCTGAGTTTGCCGGAATGCTCGAGGGGGCATTCCCGTGCGCCCCTGTCTGCCAGCATCCCGACGGCCAGCTCGCCCAGCCGTCGCATCGCCGATAACAACAGCCGCGTATAATTCTCAAGAAGTTTGCCTCGCTGATCCCGGCTTTGCGGCAGATCTCAACAACCGGTGTGCCATACTCACCCTGCATGATGACGAACGCTTGCCTAGCGCATCCGTGAACTGCGACGCGTTGGTTTAGTCGGCCTCGGTCTCGTGCCGTAACTCCGAACCTAGCCAGCAATGCCTGCGGCAAGAACTCTAACTCGAAACGGTCCAGTTTTCAGGTGGCAGAGTACGTATTTTTCCGAGCCTGAAAGCTGGGCACAGCGAGTGTAATCTCCTGTTGAAGGGCCGCCATGCTATTGAATTTAATAAGAAAAGGTTGTTTGCCATTTTCCAGCATCGCGGTTTCAGAACACATCGTGCGAAGATTCTCTTTACGGCATTCGGGATAGCTCTCTTCGCAATCTCCACCATCTTGGCGACTTCATCTTCGACAGACCAAACATCCACAGATGAATACCACTCTGCGGACCGCAAGGTTGGGGTTCAGGTTGTTGAGACATGGGTCGAGGAGTGGGACCCAGAGAAGCGCTGCTGGATCAGAATTGACCAGCCATCGGCCGGATGTTCCTCCGAAGTTGTCCGCCTTGTGGAAGACGAGAATCTCTCTCCGGGGGTGGCGTTTGGGCCATTTGTTGTCTTGAGCGAAAGAGTTGCAGGACTGGTCGGAACTACGGATTCTCAAAGTTTAAAATATTTCGAGCGGATGATGGCTGCATACCCTGACATTGATCAGTTGAACTTCATTGATGCACCAGGAACAATCCATGATGTCAGTAACCTCATGCTTGGTCGCTTGATCCGTGCCAGCGGGCTTTCAACACATGTCCCAAGCAATGGCTCAGCGCGTTCTGGCGCTGTCGACCTTTTCATTGCGGGCGTCCGCCGCACGATGGACAATGGCGCGCGCTTTGCGGTTCATTGTTGGTCCGATATTTACGGGAGGAGCCCTCATGACTTTGATGAACACGACCCGGTGAATGAACTATATCTCAATTACTACATGGACATGGGGTTGAGTCACGATAAAGCGCATGAGTTCTACGCAATGACCAACTCTGTTCCCCACACCAGCGCGTTATGGTTTGGACCTGAAGAGATGCAGAAGTGGATCGATACTCCTAGTGAGTTCGATCCTGCGAAGGATAATCGACGCCGTCGTCTATTAGACAATGAACGTCGAGAACCTGTGCAACCATCGACCCGCTGCCCAGCTTCCGCAAATGACATCCTCAATGGAAATAGCGGGTCGGGAATGTCCGCAGAGTAGTAAGTTCGAGCATGTCGAGTTTCGGAAGGAAAACATTACACGGCGAGCGTTCAAGAAGATTGCCGCGTCTTCCTTTCGTAAATCCGACAATTCGATTTGCAATTTCGGGAAGTCGGCTAAGTCCCAGCACAGCGCATAGGCTGGCGTATAGGCAATCGAACTGGACGGCAGCGGAGCATCGCCGAGCGCAAACCGCCGGTCTCACTTGCTTGAGTTCATTGTCGAGCAGCGCGCGCAATACCATCCAACCGCACTCCTTACTCGGCTACCAGCCTCCCGCACCACCAACGATCTTGCTTCACCCTTCTGTCCAGCTGCATGACGACCACAACGACTGGAACTCAAACCTATAAGATGGCCCACTTCAATGGGGTAGGGCAGGGGAACAGCATCTAGTCGAGGATCTGGCGCTCGTTCCACCCTTTGCGGACTGGGCGCGGTTCGTCCAACCGATTTGAAGGATACCCGAAAGGGTATCCTGTCGATAGGCCGCCTCGCGATGCTCCACCGACCGCTTTGCGGATTGATTTCCTGTCCCTTTCTCCTGCTACCAACGACAAATTTCGGACGTGTTTTGAGAGTCAGAAGATACGAGACAGCTAGGGGCCGGACAAAGAATGGGCGATCCCAAGTGTGCCGTCCGGAAGGAGAGGAATCATCGCTTCGCTTCGAGCTCCTCTGATCGCAAACTTTACTTTGCAGCAGGTTTTGACGAATCGATTGCAGCAAAGCGACGGGAAGCGATAGTCCGGCCTGCGCTGAAACTGATTGTTGGTAATGCTCCGTTTGGTTTTGTCGTTTCTACGTCCATGATCATACTGTTTGCGCCAGCGACTGCTTTCTTGGGCTTGAGCTTGTTTGCCCCAGTCACCAACCGCTATTGGCAATAACCTTGCAATTTTACGATCTGCTACAGCGCTACTTTGCCGCCAGCGACCTTTCCGGGGTTTCTCCCGAGACCTTTGCAGCCGGCATTGAACATTGCCGGGTCGATCTCGGCCTCGAGGAGGACCGGGGCAAGCGCTTTGCATTGTGATCGTTCCTGCACATGTTCGGGGTCGGCCCCGATCTCGATGTGGCGTTCGAGAACGAGGAAAACCGGGAAGCAGCGCTTGGGCTTCATGGATCTCCTTGCGGCATCGAAGGGCGATGAGGTAGGCTGATTGCAGTAGGGTCTTCGCGCCTTCAGACCCGCACCCGATACCCATCCGGCTTACTTCGCGAACAGTCCTGAACCAGGCCAGCTGAGGACGGCAACCCGTTCCTTTGACGGCCGTGTTGTCGCGCCCACTTGCGCGATTGCGAACGCAAAACCGGTTCCCACTTTTGCTGCAATCGCTCGGGCGCGCCTGCCCGCACCATCCGTCATGAACAGGTTTCCCTTGGAGCTTCGCTCCTGCGGTGCAGTCCTCCCATGCCCTGCTTCTTTCAGCTGTTCGCAAGCCGGAGATGGTCTCCGGTTTGAGGAACTGAAGGAATACACCCATGACCAATATTGCAATCCTCACTGGCCGCATCGCTCGCGATCCCGACACCCGCGAGACCAAGGGCGGCACCAACGTCACCGGGATCACCGTCGTCACCGATCGACCGCTGCGCGACAAGGACGGCAAGACCTACAAGGACGAGAACGGCTACACCGCCAAGGAAAGTGAGTTCCACCGGGTGACCTGCTTCAACGGCCTCGCCAAGACCGTCGGCCAGTACTGCTCCAAAGGCCAGCTGGTAAGTGTCCAGGGCCGCATCCACTACACCCAATGGGAGGACAAGGACGGGGTCGCGCGCTACGGCACCGAGATCCTCGCCGACAAGGTTGACTTCCTCTCCCGTGGCAGTGGCTCAGGTGACGAGAACGACAACACCGAAGCTCCCGAGATCGACTGACATCGATCCCGATCGATACCCTTACGAAGAGGCTCTGCGGCAAGCGGCAGGGCCTCTTCTTCTGTGGTTACTGGGTTCCCGGCGCTGCATTCAAAGTACGGGTTGAACCGCGCGCCGTCAGTTTCTCGATCGCGGCATCCTCGCCGAGTTTCCCGAGTTCTTCGG
Source organism: Erythrobacter sp. Dej080120_24 (assembly GCF_036322605.1). Lineage (GTDB taxonomy): Bacteria > Pseudomonadota > Alphaproteobacteria > Sphingomonadales > Sphingomonadaceae > Erythrobacter > Erythrobacter aurantius. The sequence goes on along the minus strand of NZ_AP027262.1, from coordinate 3,284,427 downwards.
CAACCTTCCTCAGGCCCTTCCTTGAGAAGCTTTCGAGGCCGCTTCCCAGGATGATTTCGCCGAGTTCCTTGGCCGCTTGCACTTCAAGTTCGCGTTGCTTGGCGTCGAGCGCCTCGCGGTCCGCTTCGAGCTTTTGCAGGGCTGCAATCGCGCTCCTGTTTTGGGGCATGTGTCTTGTCCTTTTATCCCCCTCGGATCTGCTCCCCGATTGCTTCCATGCCCTCGTTATTGGGGTGTAGGAAAGGCAATTCGCACGCAGGAGATGTTTGATATTGGGCGGAGGTGGTGGGTCCTTGCTCACGGTTCTCCCAGCATGATGGCCTTGCGCCTCCCGCCTCAAGGACGGCGGGGCCCCACCATTTTGCCCGCCACCGGATTGCATCCGGCAGCGAACAAAATCGTTACCCCCACCGCCGCTTTCGCGGTCGCCCATCCGGGCGATCCCTGACCCGGGATGCACAAGACCATCGCGCGCACCTCCTGTCGTCTCACGACAGAAATCAGGAGGATTATCATGGCCTATTCGATGCATTGCGCACTTCCGTCTCGGAGCTATTTCGAGGCTCTGGAAACAGCCGAGAAGAGAGCGCTGCACAGCTTCTTCGATCAGCACGTTATCGAGGATGACGAACTCGGGTTCTTTGCCCTCGACGAGGGTGATTACAACATCTTGCCAGCGAATCTCTCAGCGCGGGTGGTCCACACGGTCCACGGCGGCATGCTCGACGAGTTCTGAGACTTCCGACAGGGCGGGAACCGGGAACGGTTCCTGCCCTTTTTTCTTGTTGGCCGGGTAGTCCAATCATGCACAAGAAACTGGTTCGGTCGGTTGCTCTGACGGTCGCCCACCGCGATGCGGCGGCGCCCGCTAATTGGAGCGGGCTGCGGACGCGCTCTGTCCCGCGCATCTTGCGATGCGCTCCTGAGGGCGCGGCATGATTTGCTCCTGGGCCCCGCGCGCACTTGCGAACCGGCGCCGGGTCGGACGGCGGGAAGCTAGGGCACGCGACATGCCCCGCTTGCCTTGCTTCCCACGCGCCCTTGGCCGCTGCCTTTTTCGCAGGTGCTGTCTTTGACTGGACGCGTCTAACTACCTTTTATCTGCATGCGGTGAGCTGCCAGGCCCGGTTGCTCGCGCTCCAACGTGGAGGTCGGAAAAAGTCGTCCTTGATCAATCCCTCTTACAGCCGGGACTACCTCGCGCACATCGGAACAAGGGAGCACACCGTACCCCACGATTTCGGGATTTATCTCTCTGTTATTGCTGAAGAATATGGTTTTGGGCGAAATCAACCCGTCTGCGAGTAGAGCGGCTTTGCGCTGATCCGCAGACAACTCACTTCTCTCTATCACGCTGAAATATCGTCTGAATCTTTCGATTGACCGCGAGTTGTTCACGATTTATTCTCATCAGCATCCTCCGCAAGGTGAGCCAGGTTCCGTCGGCCCGACAAGGAACCTGCTTCATGACCCGACAAGATCGGCTTCAGACATTCGTATCTCTCTCCGTAGGTAACTGGGTTCGCCAGTGTGCCGCGGACCATGGCGTTAGTGTCAGCGTCTTTATCCGTGACCTCATTGTTGCAGCGTGGCAGCGCGACAACGAGGCGAAGGACCGCCCGGCAGGGCTCGATCCCGCGCGCCAGGCTATTTTCATTTCGGTAGCGCTCGATGCTCTTCTGGCTAGCCATCCTGATGCAAGTTTGCGCGACCGTGCTCACGAAGCCTACCGGCGACGCCTCGAGCGTCTTGGGCTCCCCGTCAACGCGAGCATGGGAGCCCATTGCCATGAAGCATAATCTCCTGAACTTCACCCGCGGCAGCCAGCTGCTCGGCCATTTCGGTTTCATGTTTGCAGCCGGCCTGAAGGGCCCTTTGATCGTCACCGGTCTGGTTGCGGTCGGCACCTGCTATTGGGAAGTGCGGTCGGCTCTGAGCGATCACCAGATCTACCTGGTCTGGATGCATATCTACGCCAGTCTCTATGCCTTCATGGAGTTCGATCCGGCCAAGCTGGTCAACCTTGAATTGCTTGACGGCGAAAGAGTCGGCCTTCCGTTTGGCATCGTTCGCGAGTTCCCGCCGATGCGCGAGGCGGTCGAGGGATTTCGTTCGGCAGTGAAGGTGGGATTGCTGGTCTCGGCAGTACTGCTGATCCCGGCATTCGTGTTCTTCTGGTGGTTCGCCGAGCGCTTTGGCGGGCGGTCGAAGGAGCGCAAGCACGAGCGCGGTGCGATGCTTGTTTCGCTCGACGAGCTCGAAGAAGAAATCGAGCGCTATAATCGCAAATATCGCGCTGAGGAGCTGAGCCGGAAGTTCGGCTGGAAATGGCGGCTCGCAAGCTCTTCTGCGCTGGCGGAAGCCGGGCATTACACGCCCGCCCACCTCGCCGGAGTTAGCTGGCCATGGCGGCTTGAGCAAAGCCACACCATGCTGATTGGAACAACCGGGACCGGTAAGACCGTCGCGCTTACACAGCTCGTAACCGAGGCTCGTGAGCGCGGTCAACGCGCGGTGATTTTCGATCTTACCGGCGCCTTTATCGAAGCCTACTACGATCCTGCCCGCGACATTATTCTAAACCCGATCGATGCGCGTTGTCCGGTGTGGAGCGTCTTTAATGATTGCTCGAGCGAAGCCGAATTTCATGCCGCAGCCGAGGCGCTGGTGCCCCATGATGGCGGCGGATCGGAACAGTTCTGGGTGCTGGCTGCACGCATGCTATTTGTCGAGATGTGTCTCCATCTCTCGCGCAAAGGGGCAACGACCAACGAGGCACTTGCGCAGAAATTGATGACCGCTGACCTGTCCGAAGTGCATAAATTGATGCGCGGTACCATGGCCGATCCGCTGACCGCCCCGGAGGCGGCCCGCATGGCGGAATCGATCCGCGCGGTGTTCAATGCGAATGCGAAAGTGCTCAAGCTCTTGCCCTCATCCGGACCGCGTTTTTCGGTCCGCGACTGGGTCAAAGGCGACTGCAAGGCGGGCTCGATCCTGTTCCTCTCTGCCCGCTATGTCGACATGAGCATCTCCTCGCAGTTGCTGACGCTGTGGCTCGACACGGCGATGAATACGCTGATGACGCTCGAGCGCACACAGGACCTCAGAATGTGGTTTCTGATCGACGAGCTCGGCGCCCTTCACCGACTACCGGCGCTTGAAAAGGGACTGCAAACCGCGCGCAATTTTGGCGGTGCAATCGTCACCGGGGTGCATGCGTTTGCCAAGCTCAAGGAAGTCTACGGCGAGAACATGGCCATGACATTGTCCTCGCTTGCGCGAACCAAGCTCATTCTGGCGACGGCCGATCGTGAGACAGCGACCTGGTGCTCTGATTTCATCGGCCATCGGCAGGTGCGCGACATGGAAGAAGGCTATAGCTATGGGTACAACAATGCGCGCGATGCAGTCAGCCTGACACCCAGGCGGCAGATCGAGCCGTTGCTCCTGCCCGACCAGTTCATGAACCTTCCGCGGCTGTCGGCCTACATCAAGTTCCCCGACGGATTCCCCGCTGCGCCGGTATCGCTCATTCCGCGCACGCGTGGCCGTATTGCCGAAGGTTTTATCGCCCGCGAGAAACCAATCATAAAGCCTGGGCAGGGTTCGGCGGCAACGAGGCCCCAAAGAAATCCGGGTCCGAAAGCTCGGGACGAGCATCCGGCCTCGAACGACGACGGTGCCGGTAAACCTGTCGATACAAAGCAGCTCGGACTCGATCTGGAGGGGCAGCGCCGTGTCGCCGATGAACCGCAAGATCGACAGGAGCCTGTGCCGCTTGAAAAGCTGAACGCAGGGCGCGCTGCTGGTGATCTCGGTGCCGAAACCCGCTCCGATACTCATCTGGATGCAGGTCCAACGCTCCCTCTTGCCGCGGTGCAAACCGGTGAGGATGCACCAGCAATGGGCGCGGAACAGCATTCGTCCGAACCCGGAGCCGCCGGAGATGGCGCCCGTGGCAATGGCGGTTCGACGCCTCAAGGCCGTGCGGCTGCAAACGGGCGCCAGCCACTCACGCCTGTCGAAAAAGACTTGCGTGAAGGTGCGGTCGCAGATCCTCCGGAAAAGGATTTCGGCGAGTTCGAGCCCGACATGTGAAAGGCAAATGGGGAGGGATTACCCGGCCGCGTAGGGAGCCGTGACGAGGACCAGACAGAATGCTTTCCGTCGCCAATGTGCGTTCGCCTTCAGCTGCCGCGAGCTATTTCGCGGCAGACAATTACTACACCGGCGCCGATGCCGATCGTTCCGGAACCTGGGTCGGGAAGGGAGCGGAACGTCTTGGTCTTGAGGGCCGCGTAAACGCCGAGCAGTTCGATGCCTTGCTGCGGGGAGAACTTCCCGGTGGTATCCAGGTCGGCAATGCGGGACAGGCCCACAGACCTGGAACCGACCTCACATTCTCGCTCCCGAAAAGCTGGTCGCTGCTCGCGCTAGTGGGCGGCGACCAGCGGATTATCGATGCCTATCGCGAGGCCGTCATCGAGACCTTGCACTGGGCAGAAAAGAACGCGGCGCAGACCCGGATGGGCAGTCAGGCTGGCTACGGGAAGGTCGCGACCGATAACCTGGCGATTGGTCTTTTTCAGCACGACACCAACCGCAACCAGGAGCCAAACCTGCATTTTCACGCGGTCGTGGCGAATGTCACGCAAGGCAGCGACGGGAAGTGGCGCGCGCTTCGCAACGACAAGCTTTGGTCGTTCAACACGCTGCTCAACTCGATGACCATGGCGCGCTTTCGTCTGGCAGTCGAAAAGATGGGTTACGAGGCTGGGCCGCTTGGAAAGCATGGCAACTTCGAAGCAGCGGGCATTGCCCGCGAGCAGGTGATGGCCTTCTCAACGCGGCGCGAAGAAGTCCTCGCAGCCAGGCGCGGGAGCGGACTGGAGGCAGGAATTGTCGCAACGTTGGAAACACGCAAAAGCAAGGAACCAGTGCGCGATCGCGAGGGCCTTCTTTCGTCGTGGCGCCAGCGAGCCGACGAGGTCGGTCTCGATCTTGGAGGCCTGATTGACGCATCCCAGATGCGTGCTGCGGCGAAGGTCGCCGAAAGCTCGAAAGAGCAAAGCCTCCTTCAGCGCGGGATTGCGAAGCTGAGGGAGTTTGCTCAGCGGATCAAGGGTGATCCGGCTGATCCACTGATCCCTGCACATGTCCTCAAGCAGGATGCGCCGACCATCGCGGCCGCGCAGGCCGTGGCCTCTGCGGTGCGCCATCTCTCGCAGCGCGAGGCAGCCTTTCCCCGTGAGGGATTGCTGAAGGCGGCGCTCGATTTTGGGCTACCGACGACGGTGGACCACGTCGAAACCCGTGTGAACGCATTGGTCAGAAGCGGCGCACTCGAGCCCGGCAAAGGCCAACACAAAGGCTGGCTGGCGAGCCGGGAGGCGCTCGACCTTGAAAGCACCATTCTCGCTAGTGTTGACCAGGGGCGAAGTGCGGTGTTGCCCATCCTCGATCGACGGGACGCCGCAGAACGGGTTCAGGCTGTTGCAGCGATCAACCACGGAATCTCGCTCAACGAAGGGCAGGAGGATGCGGCGGGCCTTGTGCTCTCATCGCGTGACAGGATTGTAGCGATCCAGGGCATTGCCGGGGCGGGCAAAAGCAGCGTGATGAAGCCGGTTGCCCAGCTGCTTCGCGAGGAAGGCAAACAAGTGCTGGGGCTTGCGGTGCAGAACACGCTCGTCCAGATGCTCGAGCGCGATACCGGCATACGTTCGATGACCGTCGCCCGGTTTCTCGCCCAATGGGGCAGGCTTCTGCGCGAGCCGGGAAATGCCTCCCTGCTTGACGAAGCTCGGAGCGCGCTCGGAGACCATGTCCTGGTGCTCGACGAGGCGTCGATGGTGTCGAACGAGGACAAGGCAAAGCTGGTAAGGCTGGCGAACTTTGCCGAAGTCCAACGCCTGGTTCTCGTCGGCGACAAGCGACAGCTAGGCGCCGTCGATGCCGGTAAGCCCTTCGACCTAGTCCAACAGGCCGGGATCGAGCGCGCTAACATGGATGTGAATTTGCGCGGCCGCGATCCCCTCCTGCGGCGAGCCCAGGCAGCAGCGCAGGAGGGACGCATCGACGATGCGCTCCGGGCGCTTGCTCCTTCAACCATCGAGGCTCGCGGGGACAGTGCTATTGTTGCTGCCGAAAAGTGGCTTTCGCTCAGCCCAGCGGATCGGGATCGGACGTCGATTTACGCGTCGGGACGGGCCTTGCGGTCTGCGGTCAACGAGGCTGTGCAGCGCGGGCTCAAGGCCAATGGCGAGCTCGGCCCACGATCAGGCCGGCTGACCGTTCATTCTCGGGTGAATATGACACACGAGGAGCTGCGATACCTTCGCACATACCAATCGGGCATGGTTCTCAACTTTCGCTCGCGCGACAGCACCCAGAAACTCTCCAGGGGTGACTACATCGTCAAGACCATCGACCAAGCGCGCAAGCAGCTCGTGCTTGAGGACAGGAAGGGGCGGCTTCGCAAATTCAATCCCGCGCGTCTGCGCCCAGGCGCAGACAATGGCCGGCTGTCGCTCTTCGAACGCAAATCGCTGTCCATCATTGAGGGTGACAAGATCCGTTGGACCGACAACGACCACAAGCGCGGGCTGTTCAACGCCGATCAGGCGAGAATCGTGGCCATCGACACAAAAGGCGTCTTGGTGGAGACATCAGCGGGCAAGGAGCTCCGCCTGAGCCGCGCCGACCCCATGCTCAAACGCATGGACCTCGCCTATGCCCTCAATGCGCATATGGCGCAGGGACTGACCTCGGATCGCGGGATCGCGGTGATGGACAGCCGCGAACGCAATCTTGCCAATCGGCAGACCTTCCTGGTCACGGTCACCCGGCTTCGCGACGGCCTTACGCTGATTGCAGACAATGCCGAGAAACTCGGCCGGGCCATCAAGTCCAACAGCGGCGAGAAAGCTTCGGCCCTTGAAGTAACGCAAAGGCTCAAGGCGGCAGCCGCCAAGGGCTTTTCACAAGACAAGGATGTTGGCAGCGCTTCACCTGCAAGTGACAAGCTCGAACTGACAAAGGAACGGGTAAAGCCTTTCGAAATCGGTATCTGAAACCTGGCAACCGATCTCAGATAGCCCGCCCGAACCAGATGACCCTACCGACGACCTGGATTTCCGATCTGTCGACGTCGTCCCAACTCGGATAGGCCGAATTATCGCTGCTGATGGTGATCTTGCGGCCACCTGGCTTGAGTGTCACGCGCTTGACGACCAGCGCATCGTCGGCGCGCAGGACGTAGATGCCGTCGCGTAGCCGCGAGCCCTGGTCCGACGCATCGACCAGCACTTCGTCGCCATCGCTGAGTGTCGGCTCCATGGAGTCGCCCAGGACATGGATGATCGAAAGGCTGGCACTCTTTGCTCTGGTGAGCGTGGCAAGCCAGCGTTCGTCGAAACCGAAGCGGGTATGGGCGGTCTCGCTTTCGGCAATCGCTCCGAAACCTGCCGACGCATCGACATTGAGCACGGGAATTTCGATCAACCCATCACGCATGGGTGCAGGCGGTCCGCCAAGCACTTGCTCGTCGACCCCGAAGAAGCTGGCAAGCGTACGCCGGTCATCGTCATCCAGCTTTCGCGGCGAACCACGCTTGATGAACTGCTGAATATAGGACGAGTTTCGTCCGATCATCCGCGAGATCGAGGAATATCCGAGCCGTCGCTGCTGGATCAGGCGATCGAGCTCCTCTCTGACATGTTCCATCGTGTCGTTCCTTCTGACGGTCTCAGGAGAGAAGGAAATCTCCTAGACTCGATGGAACCTTCCTAATAAGAACAAAACATGAACACAAGAGCGGAGTGAGTCGAGAAAGGCCATGAAATTGCTGGATCGCATTGAGCGTCATCTCACGGAATCGCACATGTCGGCAACGCGGTTCGGGCGCCGCGCAGTTGGTGATCCGCGCTTTGTGCTTGATCTCCGAGCTGGTCGCAGGCCGCGTAGAAGGACTATCGACAGGGTTGAGGCCTTTCTGGTTGAAACGGGGAGCGAGGGCCATGTCTAAGGCTGGTTTGCTCTTCTTCTTACCGGACGCAGGTGCTTTGGCTGAACTCGATCGAGGTTGATCAGGGAAGCGCATCTCGCGCAAACCGGACCAGTGAGCCTCCATGAATGGAGTGACGACTGACTTCTCGGGGCCATACGAGCCGGCGCACATAGCTCTTATCGAGTCCTTCAACGGCAAGTGTCTGGCGGAATGCCTGGATACCCGGGAGTTTCTAGGCCTCGACGATGCGGTCCGAAAATGCGGGGCTTTGCGTGGAGTCTACAAAGAGATGCGACCAAGCGCGCGATCGGCCACAGACCGTGGAAAGCGCTCATCTTCGCTGGCGGCACATTGTCCGCCGCGATGACGAAATGCTGGAAGACGACGAGCAGATTGCTGCCGAAACGGGTGGCGGCTTACAAAGATCAAAACTGTTGGCCCAAGCTGTTCTCCCTTGGGCGGCAGCGCATGACCGATCCACAGCTTTCGCAGGCCCTAAGCCAGAGGTGACGGGTTTGGCGATAACCGGGCGCTTGCATGAAACTCGCTTGCCGCTGGCTGTTTCCCCAGAATGCCCGCTTCCATGAGAACATTCGAACTGTCAGTCGATGACCACCCGGATTGATGGCCCTTGGTGCTCTAAAATTATGATATTGTGAGAGAAAAAATCCTCCCGCTGTGAATTCTTGACCCGATAACAATCTATTTACCCAGTATATAAATTGTTTCCGAATTGAGAATGTTAGCATCCGTTAAATGGGGATCTGGTGTAAAACCGCTAGCTTTGTGCAACGCGAGGAAATGAACTTTGGTCTTGTTCGCCGAAGACATGAACGAGATAGGCCAGGCGGGCCACGAGCCGGTAGCGCTCGTTCGCTGGCTCGTGTCTCTCGCTGCGCATCACGGGGCAAACGCTTTGACTTATCAAGTGTCTGACCTGTTCGACTCCTTTGAGAAGACTCCCCCCCATATCTATTTTCTTGGCGCTCAAAAGTTCTCCCGGCATATGTTGCCGCCCGAGCACGCTGCCGCGCTTGGCCGGTGCAACACGTTTCTGGTCAAGAATGGAAAGCCGATCGTGCTCTCGGATTTTCTTGACACATTTGCAGCGCTGGAGCCGAAGATGACCGACGAGATCATGTCCGAGGCCCGCGCGCGGGGAGTGCAAGATCAGTTTATGGTTCCGGTTTTCGGCCCATTTACAGTCAACGGCGTTGTTACCTTCGCTTTCCCGCAGACACTGGACGGGGAACGTGACGCCCTTCTCGATGACCTGGAAACCGCAGCATCGATTTTCCATATGCGCATGGTTCGTCATTTCGGCTCGCAAGCTGAAGACACTCATCTTTCCCGGCGCGAGAACGAGGTGCTCGACTGGATGGCGAAGGGTAAAACCAATGCCGAGATCGCGCTGATACTCGGCATCAAATCGACCTCTGTGGGAACCTATGTACGCCGAATTTTCGAAAAGATGGGTGTCAGCGATCGCGTCTCTGCCGCGGTTGAGGGTGTTAAACGCGGATTTGTAAACTAGCCAGATCGGCCGCAACTGCGAAACCCTCGGGACGTAATGCCGGCTAGAATATATGCATACGTCAGTATTCTGAAGTTAGAAGATCACCGCCGACGGTTTGCATTGACGCTAGCTGATTACTCTTGGTGATGGGCCAATTCATTGATTTGGGCTCTGAACAAGATACCCAGCTTGCTTTCCGCTTTCGTGCTAATGGTGAAGCGGGTGCCGCTTCGCATGAAGAGTTCCCGATCTTCTAAAATGCACGCCCATCTGAGCGCGGTTTCGTTTGACAGGCCAAGAGTGCGGGCTGTGGTTTCCAGGTCGAAAGGTTCGCCTTTTCTATGCGAAATAAAGCTGCAAAGAAGCAGATCCCATGCGGGCTCTCCGAGTAGACGGGGATCAAGCAAGAATGCACGGGCTTGGCGCTGCGCGAATATCTTCTCAGCTTGTTCGAGCTGCGGATCCAACCCGTCGGCATACAGGCTTTCCAGTCTGGCCATAAGCACACCCCCAATTCACAAACTTATCGTGAACACTAAAGGTCTATGGCACGGAGGGTAGGCTTGGGAAAGTAACGCGAATGCAGGACATAGCGGCTTTTTGACGTTGTTGCGCTGCGTAAGTCATGCACAAGGCATGACATGGGCCAACCGCTTAGGACCTGATCCCCGAGTGGAGAAGACCCACTCCTCGATGACAAGAACCGCTATGGGACTCTGGCAAATCGGGCAAAATGGCGAGCCAGCCTCTGCCAATCATCCGAAGGAAGATAGACGGACCTCTGGCAGGTCTGAGACACTGGCCCCAGAATACTCGGTGCCGTTCAAGAAGAGACCGTTAGGCCCTGTTTGTCTTGCTAGGCCGTGTTGACAAAAGACTTCAGCCATAGGCGGGCGGCGGCGAGGTTGAGGAAGCTTTCGAACGATAGGATGGTCTTGTCGTAACGGGTGGCGATGCGACGCTGCTGCTTGAGCTTGCCGAACATGCGCTCGATGCGGTTGCGGTCCTTGTAGCGGCGATAGTCGGGGTGCTCGGGCACCTTGCGGTTCGAGCGGGGCGGGATGATCGGCAGGATGCCCCGGATCAGCAGGCTTTCCCGGAAGCGATTACCGTCGTATCCCTTGTCCGCCAGCAGCGCCTTGGGCGTGGCGATGGGGATCTCCATGAGCGGCTCGGCTGCAGTGTAGTCGGAGGCTTCGCCACCGGTCAGGATGAAGCCGAGAGGCAGTCCCTGATTGTCGCAGCGGGCGTGGATCTTGCTCGTAAAGCCGCCGCGCGATCGACCAAGAGCGTTCGCACAAGCCCCCCTTTTCCGCCCGCCGCCGAGACATGGCCGCGAACACTGGTGCTGTCGATCATGTGCTGCCAATCGTCGGTCAGTCCCAGATCGACCAGCGTTTGCAGGAGTGCATCCCAGACACCTTGTTCGGCCCAGCGCCGGAACCGGACATAGACCGAGTTCCACTTGCCATACCGCTCGTGCATGTCGCGCCAGGGACAGCCGACCCGCAACACATGGAGCATGCCGTTGAGGAAGCGTCGATTATCGCCAGCTGGCCGCGCCCAGCGACCCCGCTCAGGCGGAAGTAGCGGCCCGATCAGTTCCCATTCCGCATCCGACAAATCCCCGCGACCCATGACTGCTCCTCAAAAAGCAGTCTTGAATCAGAACATGGGGCGTTTGGGAATCCCTTTTGTCAACACGGCCTAGCGAGAGCGAACGCTCTGCTTCTCTGGAAATGACCTGATAGGAGGTGGCTTTGCCACTCTCCGCAATGCCTGCACTGAGGGTGAGTCGTGCAGCACCCTTTATGTAGCTGTTGCAAACACGGTCGACTTCCGCACGAAGGTCGTCGACCAGCTTTAGAGCTGGCCGTGAGGCAGTCCCAACCAGCAATATGCCGATCTGATCCTCGGCTGTTCGTCCAATCAAGTCTCCATCTCGCTGACATTGCCGGACACAATCACTAATGGCCCTGAGCACCATGTCCGAAGCCTCTTCCCCCCAATCCTGCTTAATTGCATCGAACCGATCAATGGCCAACAGGATCAGCGTCGACGGCAAACCCAATCGACCGGCCCGATTGAATGTCGTCTCCGCCAAAGCCTCGAATGTTGTGCGATCATAAAAGGCTGAAACCGGATCGATTTTGCTCCGCTTGTTCTTGATTTCAATGCCCTCAACAATCGCCAATGCAATCAAAGTGAGGCCCAGAGCTGCGGTGAGCAGCGTGAGACCTATGAGCAGAACAGCGCTGAAAGAGGAGGCCCTCTCCATAACTCGATCCAACTCGCCCTCTGCGAGGAGTACGAGGGCTGGCCGTGCCAGCCCCAAGGCGGCCTGTAGCCCCATGAGCCAGATCAAAATCTTGTCCAGGAGACCTGCCGGAATGGCATACCAAAGAGCGATCGCACCGATCCCGAAGAGGATGGATGTTGCTCCATTCTGTACGATGAGCGCCGCAGCCTTGACGTCGGCCTCCATCGAAGCCCACAAAAGAACGCAGGAAACAACCGTTATGCCAGCCATTGCGACTAGCGGGATCCTTTGTCCGACCCTGTTTGCTGCTCCCCAGACAATCGCGATGACGCTAAGGCAGGCAAGGAAATGCAGTATTGGCGTAATTTGCGCTGGCGACAATGCCGGGAAAGCAATGTGAATCGCCATCGCGATCGCCAACGCAAGAAAACCAAGTGCAAAGCTGAGAAGATGCAGCCTGGTTCTTTCAGCATACCATAGGGTCACGAAAATTGCAGCAAACATTGCGGCGATGGCCGGCCAGATCATTTGGGTGATTGGGGTGCTCATAGATCTAAACCAAACTCCAAGCTAATTCGCGTACGCCAAGCATTCCCGAGCATAGTTGAGTGTGTGGTCATCGTCATCGTATTTTCTTTGATCGGGCCCATTGTGGGCATAAGGCTTTGCTCGGACTTGTGCTCGGACTTGTGCTCGGACTTGGGCTCGGGCTCGGTCGAGCAGTGCAGAGCGGCCACCTTCGACCATCACGGTGGCTGGTCTGCTGGCGAGGCGACAAGACCGGGTTCGGCGAGCCATGGTTCAAGCGGCACAAAGCGACACCTCGATCCGACTTGCACCCACAACCTTGGTGATAACGGATCGCGTCAAGGTCGCTGATCGTATCGCAATGCACAAATTCGGTTGACTCGGCGCTGACTACGTATTAAGCAGCTAATCGAACCACAGGAGCTTATTATGAAGAAACTTGTTCTTGCCCTTGGCGCAGTATCTCTGGCTCTTTCGCCTGTGGCTGCGTCTGCCGTTGAAGGGTCGCAGTTCTCTCGGTCCGCGGCACCCGTGGAAGGCGAGAGCGAACTGACCGGTGGCAGCAGCATCATCATCGCCCTTTTTGCGGCAGCTGCGGTTATCGCTGGTATCGTTGTTATCGCAGACGACAGCAACGACGACTTGCCCACGAGCCCCTGACCCCGGCTCGACCTTTTCAGCTTAGTCTGCGGTACAAAACGGCCTCTCATGCGAGAGGCCGTTTTTTTGTCCTGTCTTCATGCCGCGCGAGGTTGCGTTTCCAAATGGCGGGGATGAAGTCTCGAGCGAGGGCAAACATCACTTAACCGGAAAGTTGAACTTCGCGCCACATGCTACCCAGTCTGTCGAACTGCCTCTCGATCCCTTGACCAAGCAATAGCAGTGAGACAGTGACTTGGGCGTAAGAAGAATGGAGCGAAAATGCCGCGCCGACCTGTCCCGAGACTGATAGTTCGTATAATCGATGAGCACCGAAGGCGTGCAATGCGATTGGGTGATGCACTGGATCCTCACCTGTTCGATGCCTACCCCGCCGGATCAAACGAACAAGCTGCTCGAGCATTGAACGGAACCGACCTCATTCTGGTCTATGACGGGCCCGGAGCGATTGATGCTCTGGATCGTGCGATGCTGAAGGCCATGACCTTTGTTCCCTTTTGCGCATACGGCAAGCCGCATGACCCATGGAGGGTTGTGTCAGCCTTGCGGCGCGGGGCGATCGATTACTTCTTGTTCCCCACTGACGTGACTCTTAACGAGCGGGCATTGCTCGCCTATTCGGAAGGCAGGAAACGAAGTTTGCGGCGCTTGCAATTTGAGAAAGCGCGAATCGCGATCGGGAACCTTTCGACACGCCAATACGAAATCGTGGTCTTGGCTGCTGATGGACTCACCCCGCGAATGATTGGCCGGCAACTCGGGCTTGCTCAAAGGACCGTAGAAGTTCATCTGAATGCAGCGATGCGGACCCTCAGGCTTGAAACCGAGCAGCAGCTGCCTGAGCTTAAGTTTGCCCTTCAGCACAGCCACGTCGATGGCGCCACGTCCAACTTCAAACACCCACCACTGAGCCCATACGAACCCGGCGGCTGAAGCCTTTCACAGACTGCATACCATACGAGTTGTGTTGCCGATCAGGAATGCTCGCAGCGCTGACTAACATTCCGGAACATGCTGTTTTGCCAGCTCGCGCCAAAAGTCCGAAGCAATCGGCGCAGACAATGCAAGTCCCAAGTGCGCCAGAGCCGGCCGAGCAGAACCGGCTCAGAGAATATCTGCTAAAAGATGAAAAGGTGCCATCATAGCAGCGGTTTGATTTGCCCCATGCATATGGGGAATGGCAAGTTTGCCTTGGTATTGAGGCCTATCCCCGCCGATGAGGGGGAGACCAGACCTTTTCATGCATCTTTAGGGCCTATTCCCGCAACAGCGGGAGGTCGCTGGCATACGATAAGGGCCTGAAATTGCAAGTCTGCAGATCCTGTGCTCGATGCTGCGTGTCCTTGCTCAAAGCATAGCCTGACCAATACAAACAGGAGCGCCAGACACCCTAACCGATCGCTTGAAGACCAATTCGCACGGCAGCGGAGAAGCGCTTGACTGCAAACTTCTTGGTTATGTGGCCTTTGTGAATTTCGACCGTTCTGTGACTGATCTTGAGAATCTTGGCCACTTCCCGGTTGGTCCGCCCGGGAATGAACTGGTCCAATACTTCTCGCTCTCTGGGTGACAGTTTCGCAACCAACTTCTGAGCCAAGGCCGACTCAGTCTGCTCTTTCGCTTGCAAAATCCCCAAATCGATAGCCAGTTGGAGCCTGGCTCTCATGAGGTCCACGTCGATTGGAACCTGGAGATAGTCCGTGGCTCCTAATCGGGTGACGTCAATAACCCGATGTGCGCAACATTGGGCCGCAAAGGCGACTATGCAATGAAACCGGCCAAACTCGCGCATAGCAGCGAACATGGTCTCTACAAGATCGCCTTGGTCCTCGACGAGCACAAGCCCTGGTGCCGCGCTGTTAGCTGCTGCTTCAACAGATCGGTGAATCTTGCAGCCAAAGCCAGCCTCATTCAACTTGCGTTGAACCTTGCGAGCTATCGATGGATCCGCTGCTACGAGATGGATCATTCTCTTGGCCACTCAACCTCCTGCTAAAATTGTGCAAATCAACGACTGACACTCCTCCTCGGCAGAGTGGGCCGCAATGCCACGGGTGACTATCAGTGGTCGATCGCGATTCGCCCCTATTAGCACATGCTCGTCTCGACCATGGTCCGGTTCAATACCGATCTCTTGAGAGTCAAAGCCGGACAGAAAGTGCGGGAATGTCTGGCCTCAAACCGCCGTGTGTGGCGGCCTAAGCAGCAGCATTCCGAAACCATAGGCTGCGTGTCTTCCGACGCCTCTGGTCAACATCTCGATGAAAGCCTGACTGTCCGTCACCAACAACTCACCGTGGATGATCGCCTCCGGGCGGTCCTGTCGGCTCTTGCCTCTGCGCAGCGTAATGCGGCGGCTGCTAGCAACTCTTGAAGCTTCAGGAACCAGCTCGGCTGCCGGCCGGAGGCGTTCGGCCAGCCATGCAAGATAAAGGTCCTGCCGCAGCTGAGCCCGCTCCACCCCTTGGGGAATGCCTGAGGGCCATTTCCTCATGGCATCGACCAGATAGACATCCAACTCAGCCCCCTTGGCATAGGGTTTGGACCTCGCGGCTTGATCCGGCCATGGCAGAATTGGCCTCATTAACCTGCGGACCGGAACCACCCTCAAATCGAAGGCCAGGCGCTGGCCTATTATCCATTCCCGTGGCATCGACTTGAGCTGAAGTGTTGCCGGCGAAAATAGCTCGTGAAACTCCGGCGGCGCAACCTTGGCGCTGATGCTCTTGAGCTCTTCCTCCGATCTACTGCAATAGCCGTACAGAGTTGCCAGGTTGCTGCCGTTCCTCCCTGGCAATAGTCTAAAGGGTTGGATGGTTCGCTTACCAAAGCATTCGCTTAGCGCGTGATGAAGCAGACGCCCTTCATCGGGCCATAAACCGTGAATCCGGCTCAACTCGCGCAGGCGATCGAGCGCTATAACCTGCCTGACCATTCGGAGGTCGCTCATGGGCGCGGCCTGCTTGGATGGACCCAGCCTTCAACGACGTTCCGGCTGCCCGCGTGGATCCCGGTTGACCAGTTCCTTACGTCCGTCAATCGGATTGTCTGATCGGCGATGGGCTCGGTCCCGGGACCGCTACCTTCTGGCCAAACTGCGCGAAGCGGTTTCTCAATCGGAGCGGCAGCCACCAGTGCCGAAAATGCATCCTTGCCCGTGACCCAGCCTTGCATGATCTGGCCGGTCGGCAAGCATGGCTTGCGACCAATGTACAGGGGCCGGGCGGGGCGCTCGATAGCCTTGGCGATCTCCTCGATACTCGGATCACCCTCTTGCGGCTCAAGGCGAAGCACAATCCTGAGGGCCAGATCCATATGATAATGCCGTTCCCTGCGGTGGACCGACTTGTAACTGGCGCCAGCGCGGCCGACTGGCGCGCCAGAAGTTGTCCAACCTCTTTCATATCGTCCGAGCTTGGCATTCTGGAAATCTACCAAGAGACTTCCAACAAATTCCCTCTCACGTCGTGCGCCGAAAACCAGCCTGCTTTGCAGGCACTGATGAGCCTCGCTATCCGCCCTTTCCCAACCAAGGGCATTGCCAATTAGTCCCACCAGCATCGAGGCTGCAGGAAAATCACGTGTGGGACCAAATTGATCAACACGCACCCCTCCGAATGCAAGGAGCGGTCCTTCGAACAACAGATGTAACCACGACCTGTTTGGCATATCAGCTCACGCCTCTACCTTGGAAACCATTCCTGCCCCCCAATCAGCCAGCGCACTGATGGAATATCGAGTGATTTCAGGCAAAGGTGTCCGGATCGACAGATGTGCCCTTTCTTCGTTCGTTGCGTATGCCTCGTCTTGCATCCGTAGTTCTTCGGCAAGCTTGCCGATCGCGATCTCTGGACAGTGCGGTATCGCCGCTCGATAGGCTGTAGCCAAAGAGCGCGGTTGTCGATCTCCCGCTTCCAAGAGCACAAGATCAGCACGGCCGAACGGAGCGGTCGACCCCTTCTTAGCTCCTGGTGAGACTTCCGCGATCAAATGGATGAGGCTTCTCACCACGCTACCTGCGAGCGTCCGATCGCCTGCGCAGTTCCTGATCAGACCCGGCACATCGATCACAACGTAGCCATAAAACAGACCGTTCCCGATTTCGGTTTGCTGGAGGGTGTCCGCATTCCTGACCGAAGGAGGCAGCGCGAGATCGTCGACGGCAGAGAAGAAATCTCCTTCGACCTCTACCTCGTGTACCGAAAATGCGTGAGCGACATAGATGGGTGCCTCGATGTTGGCTTCGACGTCCGCGGTGACCATCCGCCCGAAGAGCGCGGCGGTCAGGCCCCCTGGCAGGGCTGCGCTTTCAGCCATCACCTTGAAATTCGCAGTCTTGATCAGAGCCTCCACTGACTGTTTTGCAGCTTTGGGGCTTTTGCATTTATTGGCGATCTCTTCGGCGTTTCTGGCTAGCCACGCCAATTCGGGTTGTCCAAGCAGCAGCGGAGCTCGCGATTTCCTGCCTTGATCTCCTCTTGGGCCATAAATGAACCGCTGAAATCCGGCTTCGATCGCATCGACAATCTCTTGCTCAAACCTCGCTCGCAATGGACCACTCACAAGTTGAGTCACTAGATCTCTTGAACGAAAGCTCTCTACATAGCCGGACAATTTTTGGAGCGCGTGAGGATCATGTTCCGCCATCCGCCAATGGCGCTTGAGACATTGCGACGATATGCGGGTCCGCGGGGTCCCGCCGTAAACCAAACGCTTTGCTTGCCCGGCTTCGTCGCGATTGAGCAAAGCCGCGGTGTAGCTGTGCAACGTATGAATTTGCAGGAAACGGGGATCAGTCATGATTGCGGTCCGGTCTCAGGGCCTTGTGGCTGATGACGATAATCTGGCAAAGCCAAGCAAGGCGTTTATTGGCTCCGAAGGAACGGGAATTTTCCGCTGCAGTCAACGCAAGCAAATGCTTGACTGTGGACCGGAAGGTGGATTTTGCCGCTAGCTTCGCTTGGTCTTCATTGCGCCGGCTTTCGAGAGCCGAAGTCTTGGCTCCATACAGGGGCAAGGCTCGCGGTTGTGCGCTCGATCCGGAAAGCCTGAGGGGCCGGGTGCAATTGCTCCAGGGTGATTTGAAATGTGGTTGCCTCCTGTTCGGATTTCAGAGATCGAGAAACTCGTTTGCAAACCGGGGGCACTGGCGCGTTAGTGGGCCTTGAGCGTAATCAAGGACCCAAAATGTTCCTCAATTTGCCTTTGCAGAAACCGTTCGGCACTCCTTTCCGCCTCTCTTCGCTTTGCTGAGCTGCAAGGCACGGTCGGTAGCGCAATCTTGAGAAGGCTGGTGGCTTCCCTCACAAGGAACGTCACTTGCCTCGCCAAAAGTTCCTTCTCCTGCTCGACCTCCCGCGCAGCCTTGGCACGGGCCAAGGGCCACAACCATTGAAAGAACATACGGTCCACTGTTTTGTCCAACTGGTCGGAGCAGCTGTCAGCAAACCGGAAGTCTCCTGAGGAGATCGCCTGCTTGTCACCATTCGCCACTGCCAAGGCTATCGCCACCCGCAGGGCTTTATTAACTTCATGGCTTGCATCCAGCAGGATCCGCGCTGAGCTTTGTACAATCTGCGGTTCAGTATCAATCAGCACAGCCATATCGTCCGGCAACGGGATTACCCGTTCCTTGTAGCCGCTTGTCCGACCTTGGCTGCGAGCAAGCGCTGCCGCCAGAATTGCGCAATGCCGATCGTCCTCCCGCCTTTGAGCCGATTCAGGCAAATGCCAATCCGGCCCCACCAGCAGGTCAACCATTCTGCGGTAGTCGAACTCTCCTTCGTTCAAGGTAAGTGACTTTAGGTCGCGCCTGTGGATGGGGGCCCATATGTCGCCCAGGTTACCTTTGAACTCAGATGCCGCAATTCTGGGTAAGGATGAGATGCCAGTCTTTGCGACTATGCCGTGGTCTTGTTGCATAAGCCGGACTCGCCGGCAGACCTCGATGAAAAGCGGGTCAAGCTGGGCAAGTGACAGTTGCTCATTCTCGACCCACGGCACTGTCCAGACCAATCCGATGTCGCCGTTGGACATATATCCAAATTGGTTGTCCGCAAGGACCCGATTGCGATGTCTCAAGGCAATAGCAACGTCACGACAAAACCAGGCACCTGGTCTCAGTCTGGCGTCAGTCTCTGACTTTACGGGAACTCGGGATAACATCGGCCGGGAGGAGGACCCGCCATTCATCCTCGCGATCCCGTAGTTCTTTTTGCCACCGAACCCCTCACCGGTCTGCATGGCAACAAGCGCAAAGACCCAGTCCTCCGCCTCTGCCAAACGCATCTGGCTCTGTTTCAGGTCGTGGTTCTTCGCCAAGATCAGCACATCGAGTGAGTCCGGTGCGGAAACCTGCTGCGTCCAGACCACATCCGGCTGACACGGGGGTTGCAGGAAAGCCGGACTGCTAAGGTCTGGTACGACAAGTGTCCAGGCGGCATCGTTCCCGGTATCCGCGGTTAGGTTGCTCAGCAAGTTGCGCCATCGAGCTTCATTCTGAGGCAATGTGATTTCGGCAGCTCTGTCCATTGCCAGAGCTGCCAGCTGGACAATGAACATATGCCATGCCGGCATCTGGTGGGGCCTCAAGGCAGTCAGGTCGTCGATTTCATCGGATGCCAGTAATGCAAGCAAGCCGGGAAGGGTGACCTTTAATCCCTGCCGCACTGTGAAAGTCGGCTCCAGCAGCAGATTGTGCATTCCCTTGTTTTTCGTCAGTTCACAGACGTGTCAAGGGTGCGGGGCGGGGGGATGGGATGCCAATCTCGCAAGAGGCAAGGCCAACCGATGTCGTCCGGTAAGGTATCAGCTGTCCGATCGGCGTAGGCGTCGGGTGCGCGTTGCCACATCACCCCTTTGAGTTGCCGGATTGCAAGTCTCGAGACGAAACGGGAACGGCCCACTGTATATGCCAGAACCAATCCGCTTTTCGTTTCCAGCGCGCACCCAATGCCGACGATAGAGCGCCAAGAGAAAAAGCCAACTGCGTCCGGCAATGTATCGGGGCGCCAAAGCTCACCGAGGGCAGGGCGCAGACCCGGACCACAGGATCATGGCGAGGCAAACCAAACCGATTCTTCTCGTCTCGCTACATAAAGGCTGACAGAGCCCGGGCGACCTTTACTTTTGCACCCTCTGTGATTTCGACAATTACGCGCCGACGATCTTCACTGTCCTGCTCCCGCGTCAGAAGATGCATGGACTCAAGAACCTGAATCCACCTGAGGCCAGTAGTAGGAGGGCATGCAGCTCCGATGCAGGCGCTGGTGATGGATATTTCCCTGTTGGAATCGGCAGCCACATAGAGATCGAGCAGAATGTCCCACGCAGGGCTCGTAGCAAATCCTTCCATTCCGAAGACCTTGTCCACCTCTCTTCGGGCAGCGTAGATTTGACTTGCAGTGGCGACAAACGCCTCCTTGGTCGGCAATCTCCTCGAGTTATTACCAGACAAGGTGCGCAACTCCGCCGTTAGCGCCTCAATCTTGTCTACCAATTGTCGTTGTTGGCTAGGATCTTCTGCATCGGTCAAGAAGCGTCGAGGGAAATTGTTCTGCTTCATCACTTTGCTTGCCAAGAGGACCTCCGTTCCGTCCATGCGTGGACATCAGTGGAAAAACGATATTGACCCGCTTCCGGTTCCCTCTCTCGTAACGAATCAGCGATTCGCTGCGTATTCGTATTTTTACGTAGAACCTTGTTGAGTACCTTCTGGTTTCTGTTTTCACGGTCACAAAGTGCGTCGCCAATGTTTCTTGGGGATAGAAATCGGCAGGCCTCGCTTAATCGCGGATTCATCCTCCGAAATTCAGGGGGTTGCGCGGTTGGAAAGGATTTTTGGATGGTGTTTGTCCGGGTCGGGTTGCCCGCGGGGGAGATCGGGGCACTGTAACGATTTGGGACCGTCCGCCGAAAACACTTGCGTTTCGGGTGCAAAAAGCGCCGTAGGGAACTGCGCCGCCTTCTGCTTTTGTATCAAGTTCGGGAAATTGCTCAAAAGGCTGGGAGATTAGGTGAGGACGATGGAGAACCGGGAGAGCTTGATGCATCAAGCCCCGATAGACAGAGCTATAGCAATGGCCGAAGCGGTGCTGCACGAGTGTGACGAGCACGGCTTTGTCTTTGCGGCAATCGACATTTCTTCTGCCTTGGACAAGCTTCGAGCAATCAGGGACGAGTCAGGAACAGAATAATCGCCGTTTGCAGGTGAAGTTCTTCGCGCGTAGTATAGCGCGATGTCGACTCAGGATGCTTTTGCCGTTTTCGACTCTTTGACAGCCAGGCAACACGAGACTTTGGCTCTTGCTGCTACGCATATGACGTCTAAGCAGATCGCAATTGAGCTCGGCCTTGCCCCAGTCACCATCGACAAGCGCATCGACGTTGTTCGCGCCCGGCTAGGCAATATCGCGCGGACCGAATTGCTCCGGCTCTATTCGCAATGGATCGACATGCATGATCGAGCCATAGATGACCCAATCATACTGGCTATCCAGCGCGGTAAGCAGGCAATGACTGCCATGCAGCCAGCGGATCCCACCCTGACCTTTGCCGATAGTCTTTCCAGTGACTTGCAGCAAAATTGGGGTAGTGATCTGATCCGGTTGCGTCCGGGATTAAGACCCTCGGACCTGGGCGTGGCAGGCAAATTGCTGTGCATTCTCGGGGGAGCGGTGGCCATGATGGTTGTTGCAGTCCTCTCAGTGGCATTCGCGAGCGCGCTCATGTCCTTGTTTTAGGGGTCTCCTCCCGGTTTACGCAGACCAAAGGAGAAACCATGTCCCTTACCCTTGATGCAGCCACGGCCCGTCTGGTCCGTGAAATGTCCGCCTCGGAAACCGCCATTGATGACGCGCTGGTTTCAGCAACATCCTTGATGCATTCCGCAGCGCTTGCTCAGCGCGAGTTCGCTCATCTTGCCCCTGCGGTCAGGGCTCAATCGACCATGCTTCACCTTAGCAAGCTCATGTCGGGCCTCATCGAGGCACGCGGTGAAGCGCTTCGCGTTCACGGTCAACTGCTCGATATAGGGCGCGAGATGGGCGCTACAGAGAGCCCATATTGCCCCCCAAAAAATGAGATCGAACCGGACTCGCTCAAAGCAGCCTGACTTGCCAGACTGGCGATGAAGCGGCATCAAGCGAGGCTATGGCAAGATTTCTTGTTCAAAGCACTCTCATATTGGTCGTCTTCATCGCCGCCTGGCGTATTGGTGGCAAGCCAGAGCGCCTTGTCGCCAGCATTTATGCAACGATGCTCCTCGCATCGACCTGCTACGCATTGCTTGGCGGTGCGGACGCCGACGCAGACTATTCCGACTTGCACGGCTTCCGTTTCTTGCTCGACCTTCTTGCCCTTGCCGGCGTTGTTATCGTGGCCTTGTCTTATGATCGATGGTGGACACTATGGGTAGGTTCGGTGCAATTCATCGCCGTCATGCCCCATCTGTTGCGGATGGCGGATGTGCCGCTAGAACCTATCGTCTATGCGATCATGGAGCGGTGGCCAGTCTGGATCGCGGTCGGGATCACGGGCTTTGGGACATTCCTCCACAGTCAACGAGCGAAGGCGATGACTTGTTCCGCCTGAGCCGACTTCTGGCACCGCTTGAATCCAAGCCCGATCAGATTGCAGCACGTCTTCTGTCCCGCTTCGGGTCTTTGAGGAGACTTGCGCAGGCTCCGGTTGCAGAACTGCGTGACGCAGCGATGGCTGACGAGAATTGGGCCGATGCACTCATTGCTGTGAGGCAGTTGCTCCAATCCGTTTCTCTGGACGGGAGCGCCAGCGTATGGGAGGGACGTGATCAGCATGCATTATCAGCGCGGTTGCTAACGACCATGCGGAAACTGCCCGAAGAGCGCCTCGTGGCGATCTTCGCTGATTCACAAGGGGCCGTTATCGCCGAGGAGACCATAGCGGAAGGGTCGCGAGCAACCGTCCTCCTTTCCCCGCGTCTGGTCTTTCGCATGGCCCTGAGCCTTGATGCCAGAGGCATCCTGTTGATTCATAATCATCCGTCAGGAAGTGCCGAACCGAGCTTGCTCGATATCGAGAGCACGCGGACGCTTGCGAGGCAAGCGGTCGACCTTGGGCTCGTCTTGATGGACCATCTTGTCGTGGGAGCTCATGAGGTGACCAGCATGAAGTCACGGGGGCTGTTTTGAGCAGTTCTGAACCCCGAGATGAATTGCACGCTGAAGCGCTCTACCAACTCGCCGAGAACAAGGCTTCGGCGCGACCGAGCGGAGCCGCGCTTAGAGTGGTTGATCTCGATGCAGAGGACACTCTCAATGATCTTCGCCTCTTATCGGTTGCCATTCGCGAGCTCGAGCGACGCGCGGCACGCCGGAGGGAACTGCCCCCCGAACTCTTCGCCGATGCGGCTTGGTGCATTCTGCTCGATCTGTTCATTTGCGAGCATCAAGGGTTTGTGATTGGCCTGTCGACAGGCTTCAAGCGATGGCACCTCTCCGAGGCGACTGCGGTGAGATATATTGCCGCTTTGATCCAGGCCAATCTGGTTTCAAGGGTACACGGCGTAATGCTGCCAGCGCAGGTGGCGCTCCAGCTTACCGACTATGGCCGACTCGCGCTCAAGCGCGTTCTTGCGGCCCACGCGTAAGGGTCGCTCTGCCAAGAAGAACGATGGCATCGCCGGGGAAGTCCAGCGGAGAGCAGGAACGGGATCAACCTTGGATCGTGCAACAGCGGTCTGCTTTTTGCCTAACCGCCGTGCCGCTCCCATGTCGCCTCTTGGGACTTCGCCTAGAGTAAGTCGCGGGATAGTATACTATTGTATCGCCAGTGCAGCTTAAGGATTTGTGCTGTCGCGAGGTCGGCACGGATGGCCAAAGCATAGCCTCAAGATCTTTGCGCGATAACGCGTCTGAAGCATTCCATCATCCTCGACCACCTGAATTTTGGACGAGCCGGCAACAAGGGCTTCCGCCTATGACGTCGGTGTCCGGCTGGTGAAACGATATCGCTGGCGGTCCTTCTGGCGCAAGGTAGGCAAAGGCAGACACCGCCTCGTCGGCCTGGGTGGGTTCAGCTTTCAGGGCAAGAAGGAAGAGGCGGGGACCTCTTGGGGCTGTTTCGGCTGCATGGGGTTGAAAATGAGAACAATCGGTAGGGCGCAGTTCGTCGCGATATGGCTCTGGCTCTGGCTCCGGCTCTGGCTCTGGGGGCATAGCACCTCGTTGCCGAGCGAAACTCCTGACTGCCGATCATGTTGCAACAATCATCAAGGTAGCATCGCTGCCCTGCCTCGGGACCGGCAAGCCACATCATACCATCGCTCAAAAAGAAGAAGCCCCGGGGGAGCCGGGGCTTCTGTGCAATGATCTTTTTCAGCTAAGGCTTACCGGCCTCCGAACAGATCGCGAAACCATTTCCACATGAGTCTTCCCCTTCTTGAAACGAAGAATCATATGGTTAGGCCGTGTTGACAAAAGACTTCAGCCATAGGCGGGCGGCGGCGAGGTTGAGGAAGCTTTCGAACGATAGGATGGTCTTGTCGTAACGGGTGGCGATGCGACGCTGCTGCTTGAGCTTGCCGAACATGCGCTCGATGCGGTTGCGGTCCTTGTAGCGGCGATAGTCGGGGTGCTCGGGCACCTTGCGGTTCGAGCGGGGCGGGATGATCGGCAGGATGCCCCGGATCAGCAGGCTTTCCCGGAAGCGATTACCGTCGTATCCCTTGTCCGCCAGCAGCGCCTTGGGCGTGGCGATGGGGATCTCCATGAGCGGCTCGGCTGCAGTGTAGTCGGAGGCTTCGCCACCGGTCAGGATGAAGCCGAGAGGCAGTCCCTGATTGTCGCAGCGGGCGTGGATCTTGCTCGTAAAGCCGCCGCGCGATCGACCAAGAGCGTTCGCACAAGCCCCCCTTTTCCGCCCGCCGCCGAGACATGGCCGCGAACACTGGTGCTGTCGATCATGTGCTGCCAATCGTCGGTCAGTCCCAGATCGACCAGCGTTTGCAGGAGTGCATCCCAGACACCTTGTCCGGCCCAGCGCCGGAACCGGACATAGACCGAGTTCCACTTGCCATACCGCTCGTGCATGTCGCGCCAGGGACAGCCGACCCGCAACACATGGAGCATGCCGTTGAGGAAGCGTCGATTATCGCCAGCTGGCCGCGCCCAGCGACCCCGCTCAGGCGGAAGTAGCGGCCCGATCAGTTCCCATTCCGCATCCGACAAATCCCCGCGACCCATGACTGCTCCTCAAAAAGCAGTCTTGAATCAGAACATGGGGCGTTTGGGAATCCCTTTTGTCAACACGGCCTAACATGAGGTAAATAAAACGCAAGTGGTTTTAGGCCGCCTCAGCTTCTGTCTGGAGTGCCTCGATAATCTTAGTCATCGTGACAGGCCTCGAAAAAAGAAATCCCTGGGCTTGATCGCATTCCATGCGCGCAAGCAGTTCCATCATCGGCCTTGTTTCTACACCTTCCGCTACAACTCGCTTGTTCAGCGAGCGGGCGAGCGAAATCGCTGACTTGACGATAATGCGCTTCTCTTCATCCGTCTCCATGTCCATGACGAAGCTGCGATCGATCTTCACTTCATCAAAAGAGATATGAGACAAGCGTTCGAAATTGGACACGCCAACCCCGAAATCATCGATCGATATCTCGACGCCCATCCTTCTCAATTGTGTGATGGAATCTGCAACAAGACCCATCTCACTGCTTCTGAATGTCTCGGTAACTTCAAGAACGAGATTGCGTGCCGGCACACGGTGGGCGGCGATCAGCTGCTCGACCATGGGAGGGAAGATCGGATCCTGCAGATCGAGCACAGACACATTGACGGCGACCTTGAAGAGCGGACATACACCAATGGCCTTGTTCGCGTCACTCAAAGCTCTTCCAAGGACCCATCGGGTTACCTGATCAGTTCTTTGGTGGGATTCGGCGAGCGCCATCAATTCCTCAATATTGATTTGCCCTCGCAATTTATGATGCCACCGCAACAAGGCTTCGGCTCCAACTATGGTGCGGGTGCGCAGATCAACCTTGGGTTGATAGAGCAGCTCAACCTCCTCGTTATGAATTGCGGTTTCCATTTCGGACAGGATCTGGAGTTGCCATCTGTCGGCCCCGCCCTTGTTCCGGTCGCCGATGACAAACAGGATGCTCTGAAGCGAGGCATTTTCGGCACATTGTATTGCGTTCTCGCTTCGCTCGCGGATGGGCACATCATAGCTGATGTCCACCCCGATGGATGTTGCAAGATCGGGTCTGTTGTCGCCGACACTGACGCCTTTGCGCAGGACGGCATGAATGCCCTCGATATGCCCGCGAACTTCTTGGGCAGATAGTTTCGGACGAGTCCACACCAGCGTGTCCTTGTGGAACGCAATCTCGCTATCTGGTTCGAGAACCTTCATGACAGACAGAATTCTCGACAAGAGTTCTTCTATTTCCTCTGGTGAGAGAAGCGCGGACATGGCCGCAAAGTTCCGGATCTTGAGGGCATAAACGTCCTCATCAGGCGAAAGGCGCTTGGACTGCATTGCCTTGATCCGGCGCAGGCCTGTTGATCCATGAAAATTGCGCGCAGCGATCCGGTGTAGCCGCGTCTGTGCGATCGCGAGGCACAGTGCTGCCGGCATGACGTCAACATTCACATTCACATGATCCAGACCCAGAGGAATGATGATCAGGCCGGCGCAAGTGCCGATTAGCAGGAGCCAGGAGGGCCGGGATCGGCCTGCTTGCCAGATCATCACAAGCGCGACCAGCGCGAGCGGCGGCAGCCATCCCAGATCGATCGGCATCCCGCGCTTGAGTGTCTCGGCGCCAATCACATGGAAGTAAACGCCCGGGACGTAGCCACGAAAAGGCATAGGATGAAAGTCGGCCGAGGTTCGGCTGGAAGGCGCCACCACAACGTCTCTTCCGGCAAAAATGCCGCTATCTGCATCATCAGACAGGGCATCAATATAATTGATGGTCGGGATGGTCTGGTAATCAATCGCGAAGTCCGGCCTGTACTGGCCTCTGCCATGCTCAAGTCGTGCGAGCTCCGCAGACATTGATCGATGCTCTTTGCCCAGGATCATCGCGTGCGTAGGGAATCTGACCGAGAGTCCGAATGGCCCCTTCTCGCCCTCGATCGATACAATCTCTACCGCATCTCTGAAGCGCGGGTGAGGCAGAATGTGAGCAAGGCTGCCATCGCTTTGCTCAATATCGGTAAAGGCGCCGAAGAAAATGCGCCCCTTGTGGCGCTCGAGCACCGATCGCAGCTTCTGGTCTGCAACGGGATCTGTGGGGTCGGCATAAGCGCGGTCAAAAAAGATTCGCTTAGCTCCATGGTCCAGCAGTCTCTCGATCAGCCTTGCATCCTGGTCCCGGGGTGGCTGGTCTGCGCCCAAGACGTTGAGTGAGGCATCGTCCACGGCCACGACAACCACTTGCTGATCTGCCGGATGCATTCGGATCTGGGCACGGACAGCGCGAAAAGCATCTTCTGCGGGCAAGGCCAGTTCGATAGCGCCCGCAAACAGAGCAATCACGATCGCCCAAACAGCAACGGCGGTCTTGTTGCGATCGTCCCGGCTTCGCCACGGTGCACGCCTCAGCGCGCAAGTCACCGCCTTTGCCGCTGATACAGGTAGTTTGAGCAAGGCTTCAAAGAAGCTCGAAGGTCTCATTACACTTTTGCTTCTCGGCTGGCGTACTGAAGGACTGATTGCACCACACTTGGGGCGGAATGGTAAATTTGAGCTTAACTCTGGCTATGTTTCATTGGGGAACGACTGCATCCGTAGACGGTCGCTCACGAATTTTAAAGAGCTCGGCGCCCGCCAGAACCCCTCGCGTTTGATGGAATTATGGGTTTCACTGGCTGCATTCGACAGAGAGTCTAGCTGCACCCCGCCGTCTGCTTCTTGCTTAACTCGCTTCGAGTGAGGCGGCGATGTCGAGAATGGAGCGCGAGAGCACCATGGGATCATCCTTCGAGGGCAGAAACCCTCGCCTGCGCCAGAAACCTGCCGCTTCGTCATCAACCGCTTTCACGATCAGCGGCCTGCCCCCAATCAGTGATGCGCCCTCGACGCACCGCTGCAAGGCATGCTTGAGCAGACCGGTGCCGATGCTCTGTCCTCGCCATTTCTCATCAGTCGCCAGCTGGACACCCGCAAAAACCCCTCGCTTTGAGGCCATGATCTGTGAATAGCCGCTAGATTTGTGGACGCTTTCTTTCCTAATTTTGAGGACAGGAGGCGACGATGGGACAGGCTAATTTCAGTGATGAGTTCAAACGCGATGCGGTGGCGCAGATCACCGAGTGGGGCTACCGGGTAGCGGAGGTTTCGGAGCGGCTCGGAGTGAGCCAGCATTCGCTCTACGCATGGAAACGGCAGTTCGCACAGCGGCCGGAGGATGGGGCGAAGGATTCCGAGATCCGGCAGTTGAAGCGCGAGCTGCAGCGGGTAACCGAGGAGCGCGACATTCCAAAAAAAGCCACCGCGTATTTCGCCAGGGATGCAAAGTGAGATACGCGTTCGTGGCCGAGCATCGCACGCTGTTCCCGGTGCGTGCGATGTGCCGGTGTCTTCGCATCCAGCCCAGCGGCTTCTACGCCTGGTTGAAGAACCCGCTGAGCAGACGGGCGAAGGAAGATGTTCGCCAGACCGAGATGATCCGGCATGCGTGGGAAGAGAGCGGCAAGGTCTATGGCTATCGCAAGTTGCACGACGACCTGCTCGATCAGGGCGAGACCTGCTGTCCGAACCGGGTGGCTCGCCTTGCCAGCCTGGCGGGCATCAAGGCGAGGATCGGCTACAAGCGCAGGCCGGGCCGCCACGGTGGGAAGCCGTCCAAGGTGGTCGACAACACGCTGGCCCGCCAGTTCGATGTTGCAGCGCCCGACAAGGCATGGGTGACCGACATCACCTACATCAGGACGCTGGAGGGCTTTGCCTATCTGGCGGTGGTGATCGAGCTCTACTCCCGCCGCGTGGTGGGCTGGTCGATGCACAGCCGCCAGACCACCGATCTGGTCCTGCAGGCATTGCTGATGGCGGTGTGGCGCAGGAAGCCGACGAACACCGTGCTGATCCACTCGGACCAGGGATCGCAGTTCACCAGTATGGACTGGGCCTCGTTCCTGAAGGTCCACAACCTGGAGCACTCGATGAGCCGGCGTGGCAACTGCCATGACAATGCCGTCGCTGAAAGCTTCTTCAACCTGCTCAAGCGCGAACGTATCCGGCGGCGGACCTATCGCTCACGCGACGAGGCCAGGCAGGATGTGTTCGATTACATCGAGATGTTCTATAAACCGATACGCAAGCACGTGAGGAACGGGATGCTGTCGCCCGTAGAGTTCGAACGGCAGCAGATGATGAGCACCGAGGGTGTCTAGAAAACTCGGGGCTATTCACTGTAAACTGTCAATATACGAGGATGAAACGAGCCGCACCAATTAACATGCCAAGAGCGTAGACCCCCAACATTATGCTGGCTAACCAATAACCCCACGGGATCTCTTTCTCCCTTTTGGCGAGTAGTAGGCAGAAGTAAGAAAGTGCGCTGAATCCAAGGGCCAACAGTATCGCTCCAAGAAAATAAAGGTGGGTCATGGCGTGCCTAGGACTTGAATTCGCCCATTTGTCATTGCTGCTAGATACTGAGGTGTAAGATTTAGAAAACGCCCTTTCGATTGAAACACATAGTTCGGACAACCATGCTCGCCCTGTTCAGTGCGGGGTTCGTTTTCTCGAAATTCTAGCGCATTCCTGATTATCGCGCTCCATTCTACCGCACTTAGCGAGGCTGAGAAGTTTCTTTCGTACCATTCTGCACGATGCAGAATGCAATCAGGAACATCAAGCCCCGCGTCTGCTACAAGTTCACGCGCCAAAACGGGGTTGATGTGGTACTTTACAGATGCAGTTTCCGCGATAAGAACAGGTTTCTCAATAGTAATTAGGAGTTCCGCGCAGGCCGAGTAGCAACGCCTTGGAACAATAACACCAGCAAATTTGGAGTCGACGAAATTCGACAATGTAATCAGCGCATCGGCCTCACCACCTGGTGAGTCAATCAACAGCCAAGGCTTAGCCCGCCTAATTTCGTCCTCCTGTCTCAAAGTTTGACTTTGGAACTCCTTTACAGAATTTGCAGTAATGACGCCAGCAAAGCGGAATGTTGAGGCAGATCTGTCGATCTCAATCTCATACGATGGCAAATCATTCGCGTGTGATGGGATTCCAATCTGGGCGGCCCAGAGGCCGCCCAGAACGACTACGATGTTTATCCGTTCGCGCAATGATTCGCAGCCTTTGTTCGATCTTGATTCTCAGTTTGTTCAGGGTATTCGTATCCGAACCCACCCCCAATCAAGTCGATGATTTGACCTACAGGCCCGAGCAGATTGTTACCAATCGACGCTCGTTCATCTTGGATGTCCTGTGTGCCTGACTGGACACAAGCCTCAAAATCTCGCCAGACCTGTCCATCGGCGTCTACAAAATAGCCAGTATTTTGATCAATGTAGGCACCACCCGGTTGGTTGTCGACCCATCCGACTGCGACAATTGCGCCGCCCGTCGGCACGAGCCCAAACATCCAACTACTTGGCCCATCTAGCTCTTGCTCTTGCAGCTGTGATGGTAGGGCATCCTTATGGAGCTGGACACCCGCAACAACCACATGTTTTCGGCGCAAACGGTGGGATAATAGATTGAGCAAGCAGAGTGGCTGCCTGAGCGCCTGATTATGGGAGTTTTCCGGTTGCCTTCTGGCCATTTTCTGCCTCGCGTGTGCCTTCCAGACGCACCTATCCGGTGGCGGCTTGTCGTTCATGGAAGATCAGGCGGTCGAAGTTGTAGACCAGGTTCGCGAGGGTGAGCTTGGCCTGGGCGCGGGCCAAACCGATGGTGCGGATGAAGAGCCCGTATCGCCCCTTCTGATGGGCAAAGACATGCTCGACGCGGGCGCGGACCGCTGACTTGGCGGCATTTGCGCGTGATGTCTGCTCGGGCATCGGCTTGCCCTTGGGCTTGCGGCGATGGATGCGACTTTTGAACATATGCCGTGACAGCCACGTCTCGTTCTTTCGGCTGCGATAGGCGCTGTCAGCCCAGACATCGCTAGCCGTGTTGTCCGGATCGATCACATGGCGCAGTTCCCGCCCGTCGCTATGCGCCGCCGAGGTCACCTTGCCCTTTCGGATAAAGCCGAAGCGTCGATCAATGCTGATATGGCTCTTGTAGCCGAACACCGGCGTGGCGATCTGCGGAAGAGGCGTCCCATCGGCGCGGTACCGGACCTTGCCTCCGACCTTGACCGTCCAACGGGCATCGACATCCTTCTGGTGCGCCTTGTTCGGCTTGCCTGGCCAGATCTGCTTTGCTGACCTGCCCGCCTTCACCGCGGCCTTCTCGTCCTCGGTATTGCGCTGCTTGGGAGCCGGCACCAGCGTGGCGTCCACGATCTGCCCGCCCATAGCGAGATAGCCGCGTTCGCGCAGTTGCTGCTCGAAAGCCTGCATCAGCGCTTCGAACGTGCCGCTTGTCGTCAGTCGGTTGCGGTAGTGACGGATGGTGTTCTCATCGGGCATCGTGCCGCCCAGATCGAAGCCGAAGAAGCGCATCCACGAAAGCCGGTCGCGGATCATGAACTCCATGCGGGCGTCGGAAAGGTTGTGCTGCGCCTGCACCACCAGCACTTTGAACATCGAAACTGGATCGAACGGCGGCCTGCCGCCCTTCGCACCATCGCTGTATCCCAGCCCCTCTACCAGCAAGGAGCGGAAACGCTCGAAGTCCACTGCGTCTGCCAAAACCTCAAGTGGATCGCCATCCCGGCTCAGTCGCTCCAGGTGCTCCGAAAGTGAAAACAGGCTCGATGGTTGCATCAGCATTATCTCCTCGCCGACGCTGAATCACATCAGTACGGGAAATGCGAGGGGTTATTGCGGGTGTCCAGCTCTCCTCCCGGCCCGCCGAGTTCACCTCCGGCCACAGCCTCCATTTCAGCAATATCGAGCGCCCTAAACCCAGTTTTTTGTTCGATCACATTGTTATGAAGCATTCTACTTTACTCCTTGGTGTGCCCGCGCGTTTGTTGTTTCCAACCGAGGCAGCGCGGAGTTAACCTCAGCTAGCTTTCCTGTTGGAGCTTTTTTGGTCTCCCTCGGATTGTACCGTGAGTTCAGATTGCGAAGCCTCTGGCACCTGTTGTTTTCGTATTTGAGCGATCATGGCTTCACGCTGGGCTTGGGCCTTAACTATGGCCTCCCGGCCGATGGCCTGCCCAGCAATGACCTCAATCACCCTTGCTGCCGCCTCAAGTGTTGCGGGTCGGTGTGCCACGGCGATGCGCGTGATGTTGAGCGTTTTGAGCGTGTCGAGGATCTTGGTCTCGTTTTCAGCGTCGAGGTTGGCTGTGCCTTCGTCGAGGATTAGAACTTTGGGATCGGGGTAGAGTGCTCTTGCAAGGAGCACCCGCTGGAGTTGGCCTCCGGAGAGGACCGAGCCCATATCGCCAACGAGCGTCTCATAGCCCATCGGCATGGCGTCGATCTCGCCGTCGATCTGCGCCATGCGCGCGACCTCGCGCACCCTCGCCATGTCAATTTCCGGGTCGAAGAAGGCGATGTTTTCGGCAAGGGAGCCAGCATAGAGTATGTCGCCCTGAGCAACGGAGCCGATGCAGCGGCGGTACTTGATCTTGCGGTAAGACGAGATCGGACGCTCGCCCAGTCTGATCGCGCCGCTTGTGGGTTCGAACAGACCCATGAGGATCTTCATCAGAGTCGTCTTGCCGCCGCCTGACGGACCGGTGATCGCGATGAACTCGCCCGGCTCGATTGTCAGACTCACCCCTTGCAACACCATCGGCTCGTTGGCGCCGTAGCGATAGAACACCCGGTCAAGCACCAGCGGTCTGGCAAAGTCCGGCTCCTCGTTGCTCTTCTCGGCCTCGCCCTCTTCGAGTGGAGAGAGCGCGATGTCGGCGATACGGGTCAGGTGGACCTTGACGATCTGGTAGTTGATCGCCTGCTCGGTCAGCCGCATGCCGGCGTCGAGGAACTGCTGCTTGTAGGCCTGGAATGCAAAGATCATCCCCACGGTCAGGATGGAATCGAACGCAAGGCCAATGGCAATGTAGACAAACGCCACCCGCTCGGCGCCAATCACGAACTGCCCCAGCGCATCAAACGCCGCCTGCAAGCGGCCCAGCTTCACCTGCGCATTGACCGCATCGGCCTTGCTCTTCTGCCATAGCCGCTGGCGATTGCCCTCCTGTCCGAACGCCTTGATCGCCGCGATCCCGCGCACACTCTCGATGAAGCTGGAGTTCTCCCTCGCCATCGTGGTGATGACGTCGAGATTCTTGAGCTTGATCGATTGCAGGAACGCAAGCCGCAAGGCCACATACAGCGCCAGCGCTACGCAGGCGACACCGCCCAGTACCGGCGAATAGACAAACATCAGCGCCAGCGTCAGCAGTGCCATCAGCCCGTCGATGAAGGCCGCGATCATCCCCTGGCTGATCAGCTGGCTGATCGGCTGGGTCGATCCGAACCGCGAGATGATGTCGCCAACATGGCGTTTCTCGAAATAATCCAGCGGGAGCCGGGTGAGGTGCCGGAACAGGTTGACGATCACCTGATACGATAGCGAGTTCGACAGCGTCACCAGGATCAGCGATCTCAGCCAGCTGGCCAGAAGGTTGATGATCGTCAGCCCGCCAAACCCCAATGCCAGCATCAGGAGCAGATCGCTGTCAAACGCCGGAAACACCGTGTCGATCGAGATCTGCAAGAAGAACGGGGTGGCGAGCACCACCAGCTGCATCACCAGCGACAAGAGCACGACCTGCCGGATTGTGCCCCAGAACCCCGTCATCTTGGACCAGAGCTGGGTGATGATAAGCTGTTTGCGCTCGATCTTGGGCTTAAAGCTTTCAGATTTCAGGAGATCGAGCGCAACTCCTGTCCAGGACCGCGAGACCTCCTCTTCGCTCAGAACGATAGCGCCGCGCGCCGGATCATGGATATGATAGCGTTTGCCCCGCACCCCGCCGGTGACCGCAGTCAGCACCACAAAGTGGTTGAGGTTCCAATGCAGGATCGCCGGCATCGAGAGATGCGGCATATCCTCAATCTCACCGCGCAAGGGCCGGGCGTTAAAGCCGATATCCTCGGCGACCTGCATCACCTGTTTGAGGTTCGCGCCCTTAAGGCTCATGCCGTAGCGCTGGCGCAGCGCGATCAGATCGGTCTTGTAGCCATGGAAGCCCGCCACCATGGCGAGGCAGGCCAAAGCGCACTCGCTTGCTTCGCCTTGCGGAATGTATGGGGTCTTCTGCCGCCCCGAGAATTCAACAAGATCGAGCGCTGCGTTCATCCCCCTGGCACCCCCGCATTTACGGGTAAGAAGAAGCGCGCTGCAGGATGGAGGTTGAGCCCCGTCCCCCCTCTTCCACGTGGATTGGGCTGAGCCTTGCTGTATCCGGGCCCATGGGGGCAGCCGGCGGGCGGTAAACTCACGTGGAAGGAGAGGGTTGGGTGGGGGCCCGAGCCCTGCGACCACTGGAGCACGGTCGCTGCGACCCTCCTCCCCTTCCACGCAAGCAGAAACGGCGCAGCACCAAATACCGCATCGCCTCTTTCGCAGATCACGTTATTGCCATGGGCACCGCGCGCGGCTCCTTTGCTTTCCATTGCGGCGCGGGGCCCACCTGCCCGATTACACGCTGCCCGATACCATAAGGCCACCCCCTCGCCCATGCCCTGCGCGACCCTCATGTCCGGTTGATCACGGCATTGAGGGGCTGGAGCATCCATTGGAGGAAGCTCTGGCGTTCGAGCACTATGTTCGCTTGCAGCGTCATGCCTGCCTGCAAGGGCGCGGGCTTGCCAAAGGCCTCGATCGATTGGCGATCAAGCGCCACCTGGATCCGGTAAACCGGCTCCTCGAACGGGAACGGGATATCGGTCTCGCGCGGGTCCACCGCAATCCGCGAGATCGAGGCAACCTTCCCCCCAAAACTCCCAAACCTCTGATACGGGAACGCATCATACAGGAGCCGGGCCTCCTTGCCCGGTTCGACGAGCCCGATCGCACGACTGGGTGCGTAAAGCTCGGCAGTCAGGTCGGCGCCCTCAGGAACAATCGTCATCACGGGCCGCGCGGAGGTGATGGTCCGCCCTTCGCCCGTAGCCAGCGCCGTCACGCGCCCGCTGATCGGCGCAGTGATGACATAGCTAACCTCGCCCTCGAGCCGGGCCTGCTCGGCTGACAGCGCCTGCAGCCCCTCGTGGATGCGTGATATACCCTGCTGTGCCTCGATCCCAACACTGGCAAGCTGGCTGCGCGCTTGCTCTGCCTGCGCCTCACTTTCAAGCTGGCGCTGCTCAAGGTCTGCAAGCTGCTGGCGTGAGACGAGCAGCGCCTGCCTGCGGCGCTCGTGGTCGACCTCGCTGATAAACCCGCGGTCTGCAACCTGCGCTGCGCGATCATACATCCGCTGGTTGGCAGCCACCACTTCGCGCTGAAGCTCGATCTGGCCTGCAAGGCTGCGCGTCTGGGCTTGCGCAGAGGAAATCACCGCGGCAAGCCGCAGGCGTTCTGTCTCGGCCCGGTCGGCCGCCATCGCGATCTGTGCCTCCGACAGCTGTTGCCTTATCTCAAGCGCGCCAAGGCTGCGCCCGGCGATCACTCCGCCCGCTTCGGTCTCGCGGTCAGAATTGATCACCAGCAGCAGATCACCGCGTTCGACCGACTGTCCTTCAATAACAGCGAGCCTTGCAACGATGCCGGGCTGCGGTGCTGTAATGGCAGCGCTGGGTATGCTGGTCACAAGACGGCCAGGCACAGTCTCGATGCGTGCATAGCTTCCTGTCGTGATCCAGATCGCGGCAATGGCGATGATGGCGAACAGCGCGGCTACAAACAATCTGGTCGACAAGGGCTGGCTAAGAACAACTTCGCCATGCAGCCGGTCCGATGCGCCATCTAGCACTTCTGACCGGAACAATTGCATCAGCGCAAACCCCTCAAAATGTTCAATAACTTGCCTGACTGTTTGCAACAATAAGGAGGGGGAAAGGCAACCTGCAGAAATCCTGTAGGGCACGCAAAAGTGGGGATTCTAGCGCCACAGGTGCGGCCAAATGCCTCTCCTGCGCGATAAACGGAGTGGTTGCCCTATGCAGCATAGCATCTGCAGACCCGGTATCCGGGTTTAGAGGATGCTTCAGAGCCCGGTCGGGTTGCTGATCTGCGCCTTCTGCCGTTCATTGCGAATACGATTTTGTCAGGGGCTAACTTCTTCAGCGCTAGCACCAGCCAAAGCTCGACTACGGATCAGCCGGCTTCAGGTCGGACAAATGGAAAGCTGTGGAACGCAGTGACCTGGACATGGAGACACTCAACCGGAAGTGCAGCTCGCTCATTCTGGGCAAGCTCACGTCCCGCGTCGAGGCGCGAGCCATGTCCATTCCACACAGGCCCTCGTCGCGCATCAAGCGCGCCAGATTGCATTTTGGGTTTGGGCTGACATCAGGGCTTGGTGAGGGGGGCTTTGGATGCCTCCTGACAGACTTACAGTGCCACTGAATCTGAGCGTGGTTGCTGGCGGCGCTTGTGCAACGGCTTGCACAGAACACACTGGCATATTGTGCCACGAATACGCGGAATATTCCCAAAGACCGGTCGCGAGCCGAACCCAGATGCCGACAACCGACGGATCTGCTCCGATCGGTGATTTCAGGAATTGCGACCGGAATTGTCAGCTTCTTGCGTTCCGGAACCTGGCCGGGTGTGCTGCAGCCAGCCCTTTGGTCAAAGCCCTTTGGTGACCCGGATCAGCTGTTGCCAGCCTCTTTGTAGCCTGCCGCTCGCGCTGCTTCCGCGCTGCAGAATAGAGCATCAGTCCTCGACTGCTCGTATTCCGGATTTTCCGGCCTGCGGTACACCTGCTCACCCCGGGCGTTTCGCGAGCCCTTGATCCTGCATTCAGGAGTGCAGGTGACAAAGGCGCAGCGGGTCGAAGAGACCCGTGGCTGCACGCGCCGTGTCCGTTGTACCGGCGAGCTCGATGCTGCCCCAGCCTCTGCCGGCTCACGTGCTGCAACCGTCTCCGCTGTATCGGTCAAGGCGGCACCTGCGGATATCTGGATCCGGGCCGCATTGACTCCCTCGTCTCCTGCCGCTGAGGCAGGACCGAGGGAGGCAAGCAAGAGGGACACAATCATGTGCATGGCGCTTGACTTACGTATCGCCACTTAATGGCTGCTTCACGGATACGGTTAAGCGAGATTAAGGCGCAGGCCGATCGCCTTGATCGCCTTCAAAGGAAACTTGAGCTGGCGATCCAACCAGGGTGTTACCATACCGGTGCAGCCCAGATGCGCCAGGCCGCGCGCCCTAGGGGCCACGCACAAGGGTCGGAAAGAGGGGGGCGAGCGAGGTGCGTCCATTGCGCTGTGAGGCAAGCGCAGCCGCTTTTCGAAGCATCAGAAACGGCAGTCGCTCAGTGTTTCGTCACCGATTGGCCGGCCCTTGAGGTCATGGAACGCCGACATTAATTCATCATGCCTGTCATTGACGGACCGAGATTCAGCCTATTCAGACGGTGTGATCCTGACCTTAACGTCCTTGGTAATCACTTGGCGCCGATGCCCGTTGCGATAACGCGCAGGGTCTTGAGGCCGACCAGCAAATCGAGCCAGAGCGAGAAATTCTTGATGTAATAGAAGTCATAACGAAGCTTGGAGAGCACGTCGTTGACATCCGTGACATGACCCTGATTGACCTGCGCCCAGCCTGTGATGCCCGGACGCACGATGTGCCGGTAGGAATAGAACGGCAGTTCGGCTTCATACCACTGTGACAAGGCACTTGCTTCTGGCCGCGGACCAATGAAGCTCATGTCACCGCGCAGCACATTGAGAATCTGCGGCAATTCATCCATGCGCGTCTTGCGCAGGAACGCGCCGATCCGGGTGATGCGATCATCATCGCTCCGGGTCATTGCATCCTCTCGCTTGGCCTCGGCATCGTCACTCACATTGCGCTCACGCATTGTGCGGAACTTGATCATGCTGAACTTCTGCCCCCGGAATCCGACCCGTTCCTGGATGAAGAACGCCGAGCCCGATGAATCAAGCCTGATCGCCAACGCGAGCAACGCAAACAGCGGCAGCAGTAGCGGCAGCAGGCAAACCGCTGCCGTCACATCTATGGCCCGCTTCATGAAAGTGTAGGAGGCATCCGGGATAAGCGATCCAAGTTCGTTTTCGCTAAGGTGAGAGATCTTCACCTGGCCAGACTGCATCTCTGCAACCTGACGGAAATGGTATACCGGGATGCCTGACAGCGCCGCTTTGGCGAACAGACGTTCTGTGCGCTCGGAATGCGGATAGTGCAGATCGGCGACAAGCGCCCAATCACGCCAACCCTGCTGCACGAACTCCTCAAGGTCATTAAGCGAGGGCGCTGGTACGAAGTTCTCGTTGAGGGTTATTTCACTCG
This sequence comes from Erythrobacter sp. Dej080120_24, assembly GCF_036322605.1. Lineage (GTDB taxonomy): Bacteria > Pseudomonadota > Alphaproteobacteria > Sphingomonadales > Sphingomonadaceae > Erythrobacter > Erythrobacter aurantius. The sequence continues at coordinate 3,245,943 of NZ_AP027262.1, read as the reverse complement.
CTCGTCCTCCACCGACAATCACGTGGCGTTTGACCAACCGCCGCCGGTAGACTGCGAGCAGAAAGCTGGCACCAACGGCACAAACCGCTCCGCTGGCAAACAAAGAACCCGAGTAGGGGATGCGCAAAAGCGCCATGGTCGATATCACGCCGAGGAACGCGCCAATATTGACGGGTAGGACATAGGAAAGCAGCCGCGCGTTTGCGTGGTCGCGTAGCCTGGCCAGCACGAACCATGACAGGCCGATCGCGATCACTATTGCTGCGGCGGTCTGCGAGAAAGCCCCAGTGAACATGGTTCGGTCGAGCAAGGACCAGACAGCTAGGGCCGGGACAAGGCCGGCAAGCAGCAAGAGAGGCAATTCGAAATGACGCAAGAAAAAAGCTCTGCGATACATAGTGAAGTCGCGAAAAAGAGTTTCCTGCGCTGTCGCAAGCGCCTCGGGCTCGAGGCGTTCAATCTGTACCATGCTGTCAGGTTTGGACAAAGTCTCTGACGCTTCGACATCTGGTTTCAAAATGAGCATCTCGGCGCGATCCTCACGGGATACGCCCTTAAGACCTCGCCCATCCGGAGCAGATGGTGACGAGATTTTAGCCAATTTTGTCAATTATCTGCCCCCCGGTTGCTTCGAGCGACCCGAAGCGGCTCTCAGATAGGCCTTATTTACTACCATTTTGGTTTGTTTTCCCATGAAGTCAAGGAGAACAATGGCGCGATGGTTGGGGGCAAGGTGTTCCACCCGGCCAACGAAGTCCTTCATCGCTCCCACAGCGATCTCGACCTCATCTCCAGGGGAAATGCTGCGATCCAGTGAAATTGTGCCGTTTTCGTCGCAGGAATCCTGCAGACTGGCGATTATCTGGCCCGGGACCGGCGCAGGGCGTCCGCCGAAGCTCACGAGCCGGGAAACTCCGTAAGTTGAATTGACCAAGGACCAGGGTGGAGTGCTTGTCGGGTAGCTGACAAACAGATAGCCGCCAAAATACGGGCGGATCTGATCAACGAAGCGGCCTCGCCGGGCGATCGTCCTCCGCTCCATTGGCTGGAAGACCGCAAAGCCCTGTCGTTCCAGATTGCGCCTGGCAATCGCGCTGGCGTTGGCCTTGGTCTGGACCAGAAACCATGTCTGCATATTCGTGCTTCCCCCATTTGGAGCATTTGATTGATCGCGGGCGCAAGACACCCCCGCGATCCGAATCGCAAGAATTAACCAAACTTTGCGCGACAAGGAGAGGCGCAGATGAGATGAATCAAGCGGAACCTAAATCGCGTTGTTCCCAGACGGCTGAACAATCCCGCAGGTAGAGTCGGGGTCGGAAAAAGGGAGGCTGGGATTCGGCTTGCATTGGGCTGTGCCGCCGTTATGTTCACTTCTGAACGCGATGCCATTTTGTGCTCACGATCTCCTGAAGTGTTTTTCCAGTCCGACCTGCAGGCTCGGTCTGTGCGGTAGCTTGTCAGATGTCTGCTGGCAATGAGTGAGCGTGCCGATGAGCTGCGTCAGGACGCGAGATTCAGGGCTTTGCGCCTTATAGAGGCCAATCCTCACATTACGCAGAGGGAGCTTGCGGATGCGCTCGGGATCAGCCTGGGGGCAACGCATTACATGTTGCGGGCGCTTGTTGGGCGCGGCCTCATAAAGGCCGGGAGGTTTGCCTCGGCGAAGAACAAATCGGCATATATGTATTTGCTGACATCAAGGGGTTTCTCTGAGAAAAGCGTGCTCGCGGGTCGGTTTCTTGCTCGCAAGCGCGCTGAGTATGAGGCGCTTAAGCGGGAGATCGAGGAGTTGGGCGCTGAGCTTCGTGTGGGCGAGGAGCTGGGTGACTGATCGGCGGGTCAAATATAAGCCTGGGTCCGATATTTTGCGTTATCGGGGGTTTGAGGGCGGTCTCTTGCGAATTGGCAATGATTCCAATACTCCGCACCCAAATCACGCAACAGTGAAATGCAGTCGCGACATTGCCGAATTCCCCGTTTCCTATCGCTGGGCCAATAAAGGATCAGAATGACAGAGAAAGTTTTAGTCACAGGTGCCGACGGCTTTATCGGATCTCACTTGGTCGAAAGCCTTGTAAGAGACGGCTATGAAGTCCGAGCATTTGTCTATTACAATTCCTTCAATAGTTGGGGATGGCTGGACGATGCAGCCAGCGATGTCGCTGGACAGTTCGAGGTAATCTCGGGCGACATTCGCGATCCGCACGGGGTTGATTCAGCGGTAGCGGGTTGTGACAGGGTTCTGCACCTAGCCGCACTCATTGCGATCCCTTTCAGTTATCATGCACCTGATGCATATGTTCAAACCAACGTCACCGGTACATTGAATGTCCTTCAGGCCGCACGTCGATATAATGTACAGCACTTGGTATGCACCTCCACTTCGGAGACATACGGAACGGCCCAGTTCGTGCCTATTACGGAAGAGCACCCGCTCAATGCGCAATCGCCTTATGCCGCTACTAAGATTGGCGCTGATCAAATGGCATTGTCATTCCAGCGATCATTTGACATGCCGGTTTCAGTTCTGCGCCCATTCAACACCTATGGGCCGCGGCAATCCGCGCGTGCAGTAATACCTACCATTATCGGTCAAATAGCCGCTGGCAGCCGTCAGATTAAGCTTGGGGCACTGCATCCCACGCGCGACTTCACTTTTGTGCGCGATACTGCTCGAGGGTTTATTCAGGCGATGAACTGTGGAGCCTGTATTGGCGAGGTCACCAATATTGGCTCAAACTTTGAGATCTCAATCGGCGAAACGGTATCACTCATCGCAGAAGCCATGGGCGAGGAAGTGGAGGTGGTCACCGAAGAAACCCGCATTCGTCCCGCAGCCTCTGAGGTCGAGCGCCTCTTTGCGGGCACTGCAAAGGCTCAGCGCTTGTTTGGCTGGGCACCTGAGTTTTCAGGGCGCCAAGGCTTCCTCCAGGGGCTGGCGGAAACCGCTGTATGGTTCCAAGACCCCACCAACCTCGCTCACTACAAGACCGACCGCTACAATATCTGACCCCGACTATGACCTGTTCGGCCAAATTTGCAAACGACATCAAGCGTCGCGTCAGCGAGGTTCTCGGTGCGCCCGAAGACTTTGTGCCACTGCACGAACCTGAGTTTGGTGGTGAAGAGGAGGCGCTGGTCGTCGACTGTATCCGCTCCGGATGGGTGTCATCGGTAGGGGAGTACGTCGACAGATTCGAGGCTGGTATTGCGGCAGCTTGCGGCACCACCCACGGCGTTGCGGTGGTTAACGGGACGGCAGCACTCGAGGTGGCGCTAAGGGTCGCAGGTGTGCGGCCGGGCGACGAGGTTTTGATGCCTTCGCTCACCTTTATCGCCACCGCAAATGCCACGCATCATCTGGGTGCTGTGCCGCATTTCGTGGATGCCGATGAGGCGACGATGGGTCTCGCTCCAAACGCGCTGCGCGCCCACTTGGAGCATATCGCGGAGCGGCGCCACGGTGTCTTGGTGAACGGACGGACTGGTCGACGGCTGGCGGCGGTGGTGCCGATGCATGTCTTCGGTCACCCGGTAGACATGAATGGGCTGGCGGCGGTGGCATCTGAGTTCGGCCTTGCGGTGGTCGAGGACGCGGCAGAGGCGCTGGGCAGCGCGCTTGGCGGACGTCCCTGCGGCAGTCTCAGTCGGATCGCAGCGCTGAGCTTCAACGGCAATAAGATCCTAACCACAGGCGGTGGCGGCGCGATCGTCACTAATGATCCGGATCTGGCAGCGTGGGCCAAACATCTTACAACCACCGCTAAGGTTCCGCACCGTTGGGCATTTTTCCATGATGAGATTGGCTACAACTACCGCATGCCAAATCTCAATGCCGCTCTCGGCGTGGCGCAACTCGCGCAACTCGACGTGCGTTTGGCGCAAAAACGCGCACTCGCTGCGCGCTACATCAGTGCATTCGCTGGGCTGGACGGCGTGAAGGTCTTTGCCGAACGGGAAGGTGTGAGGTCCAACTATTGGTTGAACACTCTGCTTTTAGAGACCCATATGACGCATGCACGCGATACAGTCCTGAAGATTCTCAACGACGAAGGTTTGATGGCGCGGCCAGTTTGGGAACCACTGCATACGCTCGACATCTACGCCGAATGTCCTCGTGCCGCACTACCAGTCACCGCCAACCTTGCTGCGCGCATTGTCAACGTGCCCTCCTCTGCTAGACTCGCGGGGAATTTACGATGACCAAACTGTTGCTCATTGGCGGGGGAGGTCACTGCAGGGCTGCTATCGATGTTATTGAGGCAGCGGGCCTGTCAATCGCTGGTGTGCTCGATCGTCCTGAGATTGGACTTTCGCAGGTTTTGGGCCATCCCGTTTTGGGAAGTGATGACGATCTACCTGCATTGGTGGCGTGCCACGGCGCGGCACTGGTGACGATAGGTCAGATCAAAACACCCGTGCCGCGCATCCGCGCTTTTGAGGCTGCCAAGCGCGCGGGAGCTAAAATGCGCCGTATAGTCTCGCCCCGGGCGTATGTTTCGTGTCACGCGTCGATTGGCGAAGGAACACTTGTCATGCATGGTGCGATGATAAACGCCGCGGCAGTGGTAGGCAGGAATGTAATAGTCAACTCCCGGGCCCTGATCGAGCACGATGCAAAGGTAGGGGATCATTGTCATGTTTCCACCGGAGCGCTGATCAATGGTGAGGTGTCTATTGGCGCTGGTTGTTTCATCGGTTCCGGTGCCGTTCTCAAGAACGGTATCACCATTGGCGATGCCTCGGTGATAGGCGCAGGCTGTGTCATTCGTGAGGACGTTCCCGAAGGCAGCTTCGTGCCCTACTCGCATGATAGGGCCATGCCATGAACGAAGGTAAGTCTGTCCTTATCATCGCCGAAGCTGGGGTAAACCACAACGGCAGCCTCGAAATGGCGAAACAACTCGTGGACGCCGCCAAAGAGGCTGGTGCAGATCTTGTTAAATTCCAGACGTTTAAGGCTCACAAGATTGTCACCGGCGCCGCAAAAATGGCAGGTTACCAGGTACGCAATAAAGGCGGGGGTTCCGCTGACCGCCAGCTTGAGATGCTGATGCGGCTTGAGTTGAGCGAGGCGGATCACGAAGCGCTGATCGCCCATTGCGCTTCGCGGGGTATCGGCTTTTTCTCGACCGGGTTCGATTTGGATAGCCTCGACTATCTTAACAGTCTGGGGCTGAAGCAGTTTAAGGTGCCTTCAGGCGAGATCACCAATAAGCCCTACCTTCGCAAGCTTGCAAGCTTTGGCCACAATCTGATCTTGTCCACCGGCATGGCCAATCTGGGAGATATCGAGGCTGCCATTGATACTATCGAGGCCGAAGGCTTGCCCCGCGACCGGATTACCGTTTTGCATTGCACCACTGAATATCCCGCTCCCATTAATGAGGTAAACCTGCGCGCTATGGTCACCATAGGAAAGGCTTTTGGAGTGTCCGTGGGCTATTCGGATCACACCGAGGGGATCGAGGTGCCCATTGCCGCAGTGGCCTTAGGTGCCACGGTGTTGGAAAAGCACTTTACACTCGACCGCAGCCTCCCTGGTCCCGACCATTCCGCAAGCCTAGAGCCTGCGGAACTGGCCGCTATGGTTCGCGGCATCAGAAAGATTGAGGCGGCACTAGGACGGCCTCAGAAGCGCCGCACCACCTCAGAGGCCGCCAATTTGGTCGCCGCGCGCAAATCTATTGTCGCAGCACGTGCAATCGCTAAGGGTGAGCTATTCAGCGACGACAACTTGACCGCAAAGCGCCCGGGCACCGGGCTTTCGCCAATGCTGTGGGATGAAGTGCTGGGCCGTCCCGCGCCCCGCAATTTTGCGCCTGACGAGGAAATCGTACTTTGAAACGCGTCTGTGTCGTTACCGGGTCGCGCGCCGAATATGGGCTTCTGCGGTGGGTCATGCAGGGCTTGAAGGACTCCTCTGTCTGCGAATTGCAGACCGTGGTCACAGGCATGCATCTTTCACCGGGATTCGGCTCTACCTGGCAAATGATTGCCGCGGATGGCTTCGCGATCGATTGGAAGGTCGAGATGCTCTTGGGTTCCGACAGTGCCGTGGCGGTGACGAAATCTATCGGGCTGGCGATGACCGGTTTTGCCGACGCTTTTGACCATCTCGCCCCTGATCTGGTGGTCGTTCTGGGCGACCGGTTTGAGATTCTGGCCGCCGCCTCGGCCGCGCTGATCGCTGGTATCCCTATTGCACACTTGCATGGCGGAGAGCTGACCGAGGGTGCTTATGACGACGCCATACGGCATGCTCTGACCAAAATGTCGAACCTGCATTTTACCGCCGCTGAGCCGTATCGCAAAAGGGTGATACAGATGGGCGAGGATCCGGACAAAGTATGGTGCGTCGGCGGCTTCGGGCTTGATGGTGTGATGAAGCTGGACCGCATGTCGCGCCTCGAACTGGAAGATAGCCTGGGCATGAAACTGAGCGAAAGCAGCCTTATGGTCACATTCCATCCCGAAACCGCTAGCGGCGCCGATCCGCGCGCGCAGATGACCGAACTGCTTGCCGCGCTTGAGAATAGGCGTGAGCATTTAATCTTCACGATGCCCAATGCAGACAATGAGAGCCGAGCATTGTTTGCCATGATTGAGGAGTTCGTTGCTCGTCACCCAAAGCGCGCTTGCGCGTATGTATCCCTCGGTCAGCAGCGCTACCTGTCGGCGTTGGCGCAGGTCGACGCCGTCGTGGGCAATTCCTCGTCGGGGCTGATCGAGGCCCCGGCTTTTGGCATGGGTACAGTGAACATTGGCGCGCGCCAGGATGGGCGGTTGCGCGCGCCCAGTGTGGTCGATTGCGCCGCTACATGCACCGACATCACAGCGGCCCTCGCTCGGGTGTTGGACCCCGCTTTCCGCGCGGGCCTTAAGGGACAGGTCAACCCTTATGGCGATGGCGGCGCTAGTGCTCGCACCGTCGCGGCGATCGAGGCTTGGAATCCTGATGGCAGGTCCAAGCGCTTCTTTGACCTGCCGATGCAGTATCCTGCCTTACATAAGAAACCTGCTTGATCATGAATGAGACTGACGCCCGCTGGCGCCAAGCGCTGCTACCAGTCGACGCCACTCTGGCGCAGACCATCAAAAACCTCAATGAGGTCGGCGTCAAGCTGGCGCTGTGCGTGGATTCCGACGGTCGCCTCCTGGGCTCGATAAGCGACGGCGATTTACGCCGGGGTTTACTGCGGGGATTGAGCATGGAGGATCCGGTCCGCGAGATTGTCAATTCCAAGCCGTTGGTGGTGCCTGAGGGCACCGAGCGCCAAATGGTGCGCGCGCTGATGCAGGCTAACAAGGTACAACAGGTGCCAGTGGTCGATAGCTCTGGGCGGGTGGCTGGACTGCACCTTTGGGATGAGCTCGATACACCGCCCGCCCATGACTATCCGATGGTGATCATGGCCGGTGGCAAGGGCACGCGGTTGCGGCCATACACGGAGGATTGCCCCAAGCCCATGCTGCCAGTAGCGGGCAAGCCAATGCTGCAGCACATCATTGAGCGCGCCCAAAGCCAAGGCTTTTCGCGATTCCTGCTGTCGCTTAACTATTTGGGCCACATGATCCGCGATCATTTCGGCGATGGCTCCGCCATTGGTGTAAAAATCAGCTACGTGACTGAGGACGAGCCGCTGGGTACTGCCGGCGCGTTGTCACTGATCGATCCGAAACCGGGAACGCCCTTTGTAGTTACTAATGGTGATGTACTGACCGATATTGACTACCGCGAACTGATCGAGTTCCGCGACCGGCTTGACGCGCAGGCAGTGATGGCGGTGCGGCGCTATGATTGGACCAACCCCTATGGCGTAGTCGAGATGGAGGGCGTGGACATCACCGGATTTGCTGAGAAGCCGGTAATTCGCAGCCATATCAATGCTGGCGTCTACGCCTTAGCACCCGAAGCGTTGGATCATCTGACAGCGCTCCGCCACTGCGACATGCCTACTTTGTTCGATCGCTTGCGAGCAGCCGGTTGCCGAACTGTAGCGTATCCGATGCACGAACCCTGGTTTGACGTGGGTCGGCCCCACGACTTGGAACGAGCAAATCAGGAACTTTCCCAAAAAACAGGTCCGACCTTAGGATGAAAACAAATATGATAGCTGCGACGAACCGAGTCCATTGGTGCTCGAACTGCTTGGCCATGTCCACGCGCCCGCGTATCGGATTTGATGATCGCGGCTGGTGCAATGCCTGCCAGTGGATGGAAAAGAAGAAGACCCTCGACTGGGGGGCACGGGAAAAAGAGCTCGAGGCGCTACTAGATAGACATCGCCGCGACGACGGCGAATTCGATGTCATGGTGCCGGTCTCGGGCGGCAAGGACGGATCCTACGTCGCTTACAACCTTAAGCACAAATATGGCATGCACCCACTGTGTGTGACAGTGACACCGCCCCTGCCGCTCCCGCTGGGTGACACCAACCTGCGCAACTTCGTGGAGGCGGGTTACAACCATATCAGCATCAACGTCGCGCATGAGGCGGTACGCAAGCTCAATCGTCGCGGCTTAGTCGACCTCGGTTTTCCTTACTTTGGTTGGTTGACTGCGATGCAAGCTGCGCCGGTTCGGATGGCCGCGCGGCTCGGTATCGGCCTGATCTTCTACGGCGAAGACGGTGAGGTCGAGTATGGGGGGACAACGGAGACCGACAAGAACCCGATCTACGACGTGGCCTATATGAAGAAGGTCTACCTGGAAGGCGGCTACGAGAAGATCGTCGAGCGTGCACAGGATATCCCGGCCGCGGACCTGAACTTCTTCCGTTTCCCGACCGATGAGGAGCTCGCTCGCTGTCCGGTTGAAATCACGCATTGGTCGTACTTCGAGAATTGGGACCCCTACCGCAACTATCTGGTCGCCAAGGAACATTGCGGACTACAAGAAGCCGACGGCAGCAATGTCGGGACCTTTACCAATTTCTCCCAGAACGATCAGGCGCTATACGCACTGCATACTTACCTCATGTACCTGAAATTCGGTTTTGGCCGCGCAAATCAGGATGCCTCGATTGAAATCCGGCGCGGTGCGATGGACCGCGCTCAGGCAGTCAATCTGGTGCGGCTTTATGACGGTCACTATCCAGATGAATTCCTCAGCACCTACTTAGAATACTACGAGATGACTCCAGAAGAATTCGACGCTGCGCTGGATCGCTGGGCCAACCAGGACCTGTTTGAGAAAGTCGATGGCCGCTGGCAGCCGTTGTTCAGGGTAACCTAGTTCATGAGCCAGCTGGTCGTCGTCGATTATGGCATGGGCAACGTGCATTCGGTCCTAGGCGGGCTGCGCTATCTCGAATGCGAGCCTGAACTTAGTGCCGATCCCAACACGGTGGCAGGCGCGGATGCGCTGCTACTGCCGGGGGTGGGTTCCTTTCGAAAGGCGATGGAACGTCTCGTCGAGACGGGCTTGGCCGATGCTTTGCGCGAGGCAGTGACGATCCGCCGGCGCAAGATCCTCGGCATTTGCCTCGGACAGCAGCTCATGGCCGAATATGGTGAAGAGGATGGCGGGCATGAAGGTCTCGGCTTCATCAGCGGAAAAGTCACAAGGCTACCTGCAAAGCGGGGTGTCAAGGTCCCCCATGTCGGGTTTAACACCGTTCATTTCGACCCGACCAGCCGTCTAGCTGCTGGGCTGGGACAGGCGGTGGACGTCTATTTCGTGCACTCGTATCGCTTGAACGTCGATACCCGGCCGGGTCTTGCGGCGCTATGCGATTATGACGGAGATTTCGTCGCCGCCTACGAGCACGAAAACGTTTTTGCTACGCAGTTTCATCCCGAGAAGAGCCAGACAAACGGGTTGCGTCTTTTGTCCAATTTCCTGGCACAGTAACGTCGATGCTCAAGAAACGCATCATCTTCACCCTGTTGTTCGATAATGGACAGTTCATGCTCAGCCGTAATTTCCGGTTGCAAAAGGTTGGCGACCTGAGCTGGTTGCAGCGCAACTATAATTTCGCCGACGTGGCATTCTTTATTGATGAGCTGATCGTTCTCGATGTCAGCCGCAACGAGCGCGATCCAGACGCCTTCTGCGCTGCGCTTGAACGCATATCCGCCGGCTGTTTTGCGCCGATTGCCGCAGGCGGCGGTATCAAAAGCGTCGACTATGCCAAAAGGCTACTCCGTTCCGGCGCCGACAAGGTCGTTCTGAACTCCGCACTGGCTGACGATCCCTCCCTGGTTCAGGCGATCGCTCAGGAGTTCGGTCAGCAATGCGTGGTCGGCGCGGTAGACGTCAAGCATGAGGGCGAAGGCAACTATGTCGCCTACTCGCACAATGGAAGCGAACGCATAGACGTCACGGTCGAGCAATTGCTCAGCAGGCACGCCGAAGGTTTTGTGGGTGAGCTTTACCTCAACAGCATCAACCGTGATGGCACTGGGCAGGGCTATGATTTCGCTACTCTCGATCTGTTGCCCGATGGTTGGTCGCAGCCGGTCATTATGGCCGGCGGCGTCGGTAATGCGACCCACCTTGCGGCCGGCCTGGCTGACGAAAGGGTGGATGCCGTGGCCACGGCCCACTTATTCAATTTCGTTGGCGACGGCTTGAGAAAGGCCCGCCACGCGCTTCTCGATAGCGGTGTCGAGTTGGCCCAGTGGCCTGATCTGGGTGCGGTCGATCTCACCCGCCATCAGCAGGCGGGTGCATGATTGATCGTGCCCTCATCGTGGGCTTGGGCAGCATCGGGCGACGCCACTTGCGCTTGTTGCGGGCCGAGTTACCTGGCGCCGATATCCGCGTGCTGCGTCACGTCGCCTGCGACGAGGCGATCGAACGCGCAGACGGGTGCTTCACCGATTTGGGGGTAGCCTGCGCTTTTGCGCCGCAGTTGGCGATCATCGCCAGCCCGGCTCCGTTCCACTTGGAGAGCGCGCGCGCTCTGGCCGGGGCGGGCGCGCATCTGCTGGTGGAAAAGCCGCTTGCGGACCGGGCCGAGGGCGTGGGCGATCTCATCGCACTGTGCGCTGCACGCGGTTTGCAGCTCCAGGTCGGCTACAATCTGCGCTTCATGGACAGCCTACAAGCCTTCAGGCGCTCGCTCGCGGAGGGCCTAATCGGTCAGGTCCATGCCGTGCGCTGCGAGATCGGGCAATATCTGCCGAGCTGGCGCCCAGAGGCAGACTACCGCGAGACCGTGTCGGCACGGCGCGTTCTTGGTGGCGGCACGTTGCTCGAACTGAGCCATGAGCTGGATATGCTGCGCTGGGTCTTCGGCGAAGTTGCATGGTTGTCGGCCTGGAGCGGGCAGCAGAGCACGCTTGAGATCGACGTCGAGGACAGCGTGATGATTCAGATGGGCTTCGCTGGTGGCCCGGTGGCGCAACTGGGCATGGATTTCCTGCGCCGCGACACCACACGGGTCTGCACCGCGATCGGCGCGTTGGGTAGCCTGCGCTGGGATGCAGTGGCCGGACGGGTGGCGCTGTTCGATCCCGGAGCCGAAGACTGGATAGACTTGCAGGTAGCGCTTCCTCAGCGCGATGCAAGTTACAGAGAGCAGATCGTCGCCCTGCTTGATGCCGTCAAGACGGGGCGGCCGAGCGCAATTGCCGCGCATGGGGCCGATGGGCTCGCTGTGCTCCGCATGGTCGAAGCCGCCCGCGCCTCCGATAATCGAGACGGCCGCCGCATTTTACTGGAGCGAGCCGCGTGAGCCTGACTGCCTTCGTCTTCGCCCGCGGGGGATCGAAAGGACTGCCAGGGAAGAACGTCAAGGCGTTGGCGGGCAAGCCGCTCATCGGCTGGGCCATCGAGCAGGCCCTTGGCGTCAAGCGGATCGGGCGAGTCGTCGTATCGACCGACGATGTAGAGATCGCAGAAGTGGCCCGCCGTTGCGGGGCCGAGGTACCTTTTATGCGTCCCGGGGGCCTTGCCGGGGACACCGCATCCGAGTGGGATGCTTGGCGCCACGCGCTGGAAACTCTACGCGAAACGGAGGGCGGGTTGCCCGATCCCTTCATCTCGGTGCCTGCCACATCGCCCTTGCGGCTGTCTGAAGACATCGAGGCCTGTCTTGGCCTTTACGAGCAGAGCGATGCGGATATGGTGGTTGCGGTGACCGAAGCGCACCGCAATCCGTGGTTCAACATGCTCCGTACCCGGGACGATGGCACCGTGGTGCCGGTGAACAATCCCGACGGAACGATCTTCCGTCGCCAGGACGCTCCCGCGGTTCACGACATGACAACGTTCGCCTATATCGCCGATCCGCTCTACGTCTTGCGGTCGAATAGCGTCTTCTCGGGAAGGGTGCGCGCGGTCGAGGTGCCGGTCGAGCGCTCGATCGATATCGATACACCATACGATTTTGCAATTGCCGAATTCCTGATGACCCGAAGGCTGGAGGGCCAATGAGAACCGTACGTCAGTTGATTGACATGTCTGGCCGCCGCGCGCTGATCACCGGTGCTGCCGGTGGGTTGGGCAGAGCGATGGCCGACAGCCTGGCCGAATTGGGGGCCGACTTGCTGTTAGTGGATCTTGACGGCGCGGCAACGCCCCAGCTGGCCGAAGATCTGGCCGTCCGGCATGGCATCAAAGCCACCCCGCTCGCCTGCGATCTAGAAGACGCCGCGCAGCGCGTAGCGCTTGCCGAAAAAGTGCTGGTGGGTGGTGGACTGAGTGTGCTTGTCAACAATGCTGCCTTTGTCGGCTCCTCAGATTTGAGTGGTTGGGCCGAGCCCTTCGAAGGCCAGACCGTCGAGACCTGGCGCCGCGCGCTAGAAGTTAATCTCACGGCGGCGTTCCACCTATCGCAGCTCCTTATCCCAGCATTAAGAGCCGGACCGGGCGGAAGTGTGGTCAACATCGCTTCGATCTATGGGGAGTGGGGACCCGACTGGTCGCTCTACGAAGGCACTGCCATGGCCAATCCCGCTGCCTATGGGACGTCCAAAGGCGGGTTGATCCAGTTCACTCGCTGGCTGGCAACAACGGTGGCCCCCGAGGTGCGGGTCAACGCTATTTCCCCAGGCGGAGTGGCGCGGGGCCAGCCTGACAGTTTTGTCGAACGCTATACTGCGCGCACCCCGCTGGGGCGGATGGCGGTTGAGGACGATTTCCGCGGCGCCATCGCATATCTCGCCAGCGATATGTCGGCCTACGTCACCGGACAGGTGCTGGCCATCGATGGCGGCTGGGGCGCCTGGTGAGGAGAGGATCGTGAACGGGCTTTTCGAGCGCCTACGCTTCTGGGCCACCACCATGCGGATCGGCCCGGACATCCCTTTGACGCACTGGAGATTGTATTTCCCTCGCTCTGCTCGGCGTCTGGCGACGAGCAAATTGGCGCGGTTCGGGGAAGGCAGCAGCATTCGTCCGCACAGCTATCTTGTAGAAACTCAGCATATTGAAATCGGCGCGCGGGTGGTGATCCGCCCGCACACGATGCTGATGGCCGATGGCGATGCGCGCATTATCATTGGCGACGACGTGCTAATCGGTGCGGGGGTGCATATCTACGTAAACAACCACCGCTTTGACCGCTCGGATATGCCGATAGCCGACCAGGGCTATTACCCTTCCGAGGACGTCGTGATCGAAGACGATGTCTGGATCGGCGCGAATGCGGTGCTGCTGCCCGGTGTGCGGATTGGCCGGCATTCGGTTATTGCCGCCGGCAGTGTGGTCACCAAGAGCGTGCCACCCTGCACGGTTTATGGGGGTGTTCCGGCGCGCAAGCTAAAAGATATCGCGCAAACCGCAACCGGACGGTTGCAAAGGAATGGGCCCGCTGCTTGTGATTGATTTTGTGATCTCCGGTACGTTCAAGGGAGCGTCCTCAACCCTCGCGTACGAGTTGGGGCGACACAGCCAGGTGTTCATCCCGAAACCCAAGGACCCTTATTTCTATCTGTGGGAGTTAGACAGAACCCTTACAGGGCCCGAGGCGTTCATGGAGGAACACCGCGCTGCTTCCGTTTTCGATCGCGCTGCTTTCGAAGCGCTGTATTCTGAGGGCGGGACCGCGCTGAAGGGCGACGCCACGCCCCTGTATCTGTATTGCCACGAGCACGCGATTCCGGCGATCCAGGCGGACAATCCCGATGCCAAGATCATCATCATCCTGCGCAACCCCGCCGATCGGGCGTTTTCCAATTACAATCATAATGTGAAGGACGGTTTCGAGACACGCAGCTTCTCGGAATGCATCGATAACTGGGAGGAAACCGAAACCTTCCCGTTACATCCCTTCTACCACTATGTCCGTGCGGGTTTCTACGATGCGCAGGTCGTAGCCTACCAGGCGGCTTTCGAACATGTGAAGATAATCACCTATGATCGCGTGGTGAATGACATCCATCTAGTCCTGAACGAAATAGCTAACTTTCTTGGGATCGCACCCGACTTCGCGCCGCGCAGCGAAGCTATCCGGCTCAACAAGTCCGGCGGGGTGCGCTTCCCTGCGCTTCATCGCTTCATCCTGCAGGAAGGCACGATTAAGAGCGTGCTGCGCCCGTTCTATCGCAGTGTGCTGCGCGATCCTTACTCTCGCAAGCGGCTCGCAGAGCGGGTAAAAAACTTCAATATCGAAAGCCAGGAAATGGCCGCTGCCGACCGCAGCCGGCTTAACGCGATTTATGCGGTGGATGTCGACCGCGTTTCAAACCGTGTGGGGCTCGACCTAGCCGCCCGCTGGGGTATCTGACGCCGCATTGCTTCACGGAAAGGGATAATGGGACAAAGCAACCGCCTATGTTTCATGGGTAATCAGAGCCGGACGGCCTTTTTTCAAAAGATCGCCGAACAGATCCATCGTGACCGTACCCGGATAAGCTGGATCGTGGTCAATGAAGATCAACGGAAGGCCCTGCTATCCGACGGTTTCGGCGAAGAGGACATCTTGTACCTCCCCCTGTCCACGCCGCCGTCGGGCGAGACCTATCCGATCAAGATCAACGATCTCGTATTTTGTGATCGTCGCTTGATGCATATGCGTCAGCGCGGCCTTGATTATCTCCGCGCGATACAGGCTCCGATCGTCGAATTTCTCGACACCGACCTTCCGACACTGGTCGTTGGCGAACTTACCTATGCCTACGAAGTTCTGACCCACCGGCTTGTGCGCAATCACTTGCCCAATGCGGAATGGGTTTCTCCTTTCCTGACGCGCGTGCCTGCAGGTTTTTTTGCTTTCTTCGCCGATGAAGCCTTCTCGCGAGAAGTCTGGCCAGTCCCAAGGAACGACGGGCCTACCACGATCGAGACTGGCGACGCCTCTGACGAACTCAGCTATCTTGAGATGAATCACCAGCATATCGCACGGCAAGGTAGCATGAGCTTTCTCCGGGAGAAGATCGGACGTTTCCTGTCGCTCGAGGATTTCGATCCCGAGGATCCCACATGGAAAAGCAATCGTCGCCGCGACAAACTGGCGAAAAACGCCCGTTGGTGGCTGAACCGCCGCAGTTACGCGCGGGTCCCCAAGGTCGGGATCGAGGCGATCGAAGTGTGTCGCGGGCGCAGCGTGATTTACCCGCTGCACCTTCAGCCCGAACTAAACATCGATACCTGCGGGCGGTATTGGGACAACCAAGCCGAAACGATCCTCAAGATCTGGCGTCAGCTCGGGCCAGACGATGCGCTGTTCATCAAGGAGCACCCAGTCGCCGTCGGTAACCGCGGGCGTGCCTGGTATGAAAGGCTACTGGCCTATCCCAACCTCCATCTCCTGCATCACGCCGTACCGGTGCCGCAGGTTCTGAAAAAGATCGACTACGTTTTCACGATCTCGGGCACGATGGGGCTCGAGTCAGCCCTGGCAGGGGGCAAGGTGCTGTGCCTGGCGCCCACTACCTACGATCGACTCGAAAACGTCGTTTCGCCTACTATTGCTGACTTTCGCCGCTGCGGGACGATCGACGATCTGTACGACACGCTGCGCGGCGAGAAGCAGGACGGATGGAGCTTGGCGAATTATGCCGCCCACCTGGAGCGATTTGCCTATCCGGGCGATGCTGAGGGAGATCTTATCGCCAATCCCGCCAGCTGGGAGCCGCGTAACTTTGCGCGCGTGGCTTGGGCATTCGAACAGGTGCTAGACCAGGTTTCGGCGTCGCAAAAATGACCGGTGCGGCCTTTATCATCGGTCCCTCGCGCTCGGGCACTTCGGTGCTCGCGCTGGCATTGGGCCGGCATCCACAAATCGAGGCTACAGAGGAGCTACACTACTACAATCTCCTGCAGCCGACTGCTCTGTCTGGTGGTCACGGGAAGGCATGGCTTTGGGCACGACTTTGCGCCATTCAGGACGAGGGGCGGTTCTTCGAGATCAAGGACGGTACATTGACCGACCTGCCCGAGCCCGCGTTCGAAGATCTACCTAAACCGGATAAGCCGCTGCTGCGGGGCTTCTTTGAGCGCCTCGCCCAACGCGCAGGCGCGACGACGGTGATCGAGCAGACGCCGATGAACCTCTATTATCGCGATGAGATACGCCGCGATTTTCCGGAAGCTCTTTTCCTTCTTATACGACGCGACCCGCGTGCCATCATCGCCTCGCAGAAAATGCGCTGGAAAGTTGGCGAGTATGGACAGCGCGACATCCCAGCGCGAGACGTGGCGCGCGTTCGCCACAGCGGACATCCAATCCTCCAACTTCTCTTATTGCGCAAGACATTGCACGCCATGCAGTCGGCGATGGACGAGGATGATGTGGTGCCAATCACGTACGAGGATTTAGTGACCGATCCTGACCGGATACTGGCCAATTTGGCTGGGAGGCTTGGGCATGAATACGATCCGGCGATGCGCGAGGTCAGTGATGCAGGTTCTTCCCACGCCTCGGAAGGAGGGCATATCGGCTTTGATCCCGGTCGGCTGGAGAGTTGGCGAAGAAGCCTGACTGCAACCGAAATATGGTTGACTGAGCGACTATTTGGCAAAGCGCTGGTGATGCCTGCGACGGGCTCGCGCCCACGGCTCGGCGAGGCATTATGGCTCATGTTGAGCTTCCCCTGGGCTGTCGCAAGGGCGCTTTATTATTCTGCTGGAGGGTATGGCAATCTGATCGATGCGGCCCGGCGGCGCTTCCTGTGATTAGGATATTTCTTTCCCTCCAGGCGACGCGCATTGGCGGGCTGGTACTGGGCTATGCGGCGATTGTTTTGCTGAGCCGAAGCGCAGGACCAGCGGCTGTGGGCGAGTATCTCTTCCTGTTAAACAGCGTCATCGTAATCGGCACGCTTGCCTCGCTCGGACTTCCTACGCTGGTGCAACGGCTCAGCGCTGATCTGGACGAAACTCGTATCGGCGCTGGGACACGTCGGGCGCTCCAAGGGCGCTGGCCGAT
Source organism: Erythrobacter sp. Dej080120_24 (assembly GCF_036322605.1). Taxonomy (GTDB): domain Bacteria; phylum Pseudomonadota; class Alphaproteobacteria; order Sphingomonadales; family Sphingomonadaceae; genus Erythrobacter; species Erythrobacter aurantius. The sequence goes on along the minus strand of NZ_AP027262.1, from coordinate 3,228,619 downwards.
GATTTTGGTGGTCGCTGCGACCGGGGTGACGGCATTGCTGGCGCTCGACAGGGAGCGTCCGCTCACGCTTCCCGGGGTGGCGGAATTGGCTGTGACCGCCGCCGGTTTCGCGCTAACTTTGGTGCTGATCGAGACGCTGCGGATTTCGCATGGGCCGCGCCTTTCGGAGGTGCAGCGAAATCTGATCCGCCCTGGGCTTATCCTGGTGCTCCTGGTGGCCGGTGTCGGCGCGGCCTCCGCAGTAACGCTCGGTGTTCTCGGCGCGCTGCTGCTGTTGCTGTGGCAGGCCCGTGATGTCCTTCGCCAGGACCCGAGGGGTGATGAAGGCCTGAAAACCTACGTTGCCGAAAGAGGGCGTGACCTGTTCACGGTCTTCGTTTTGGGCGCTCTCGTTATGGTGTTTGGCGCAATGGACATGGTCTTTTTCGGCTTGGTGGAAGATGCTGCGGAGACGGGGATCTACGGCGCCGCTAGTCGGTACGGCATGCTGGTTAACGTCGCGCTGCTGGCAGGCAATGCGCAGATGGTCCGGCATCTCGCCCGGGTCGCTTCCACCGATGACGCTGACAGCTTGCGGGAGATGCGGCGTCAGGTTCGGGTGGTGCGCCTGGGCAGCACAGCGCTGCTTTTGGCCCTGATGTTCGCATTTCCGATCTATGCATGGGTATTGGACCTGTCTGCAAGGCAGCTGTTTCCCTATTTCGTGATCGCGGCGGTATCCTTTTGGCTTCAGGGCGTGATTGGCCCGGTTAACATGTTTCTCATGCAAGCGCATGAAGCCGGCCGACTGATTGGCTACCATCTGTGTGGTCTCGTCATCTTTGGCCTTGTCGTGAGCGTTCTATTCGTCCACCCGACCACCTTCGCTATACCGCTCGGCGTCGCAGCCGGCGCCAATACCGTCAAAATTTTGGCTTGGTTGCGCATTCGGCGAAGCCGAGGGCTACGGATTTAGAATGGAGTTCGCAGACGTGAATTCGCAACGCGCAGCCAAAGGAAAGAATGCCAATCTCGCGCGCCGTCCGGCAGCAAGAGCAGCGATGTCTTCGAAGATCGGTACAGCGGTCACGGTCATGGCGCTGGTTGCGTTAGCCTTCCCTAACTCGCTGATGTTCGATCTCGACGGTCGCGTCATTTTTCTTCACTATTTGGCCCTCGCCATTGCGATTCCGCTGCTCATTTTGCTGAGGCAGGCAACGCTACAAACAGTAAAGCCGGTACTTCCCGTCCTTGGGATGATTTCTGTATCGACGTTGATTAACTATTCGAGCGCAGATTTGGTGGTGGTTTTTTTTCACGTCCTTCACTTGATTGCGATCATGCTTTTAGCGGCATGTCCAGGTGCTGTTGCTATGCGTTTCGCCAAGGTTACGATCATGATCTATGCGGTCGCGATCCTGTTGGCTCAAATACTGATTTTGGTCGGCGCCTCTTCGATCGTAGAGTGGCTTCTGATTTCAAACGGTGATGGGGGGGCTGCGAGGGTTGCGGCATTTGCAACGGAGCCATCATACGCAGCGATGCTCCTGCTGATTTTCACACGCTTCGTAATGGTCTTTGAGATCGAATGGTTGAACCCGCGTCGGCTAGGGGTGATTATTGGGGCGCTCCTGGCGACGTTGTCGCTCTTTGCCCTGATCTCCGCGCTTCTCATTTTGGCCATGTACCTCTACCGCCGGGGCGATATCCGGGCGATGGTCTTGGTCTTGGCCGGAGGGGGCATGCTCCTGACAGCAGTATCGTTCACCGGCTTCTTCACCGACCGCATTTCGGCCTTGGATCTGTCTCTTGGAGCGGAGGGTCTCGGTACGGGAAGCGTGCGGTTGCAGCCCTATCTTTATATGGGCACCATATTGCCTTCCAATCCTTGGCCACTTCTTTTTGGAGCGGGCGCTGGATACTTGGAGCAAGCATTTTATTACGATCTGGGAAATTTTGGGTCGAGTGCCAGCCGCCTGACCATGCACATGGCGGGGCCAATATACGACTATGGGCTAGCTGCCGTTCTGCCCATATTGTTTATGTGGAACAGGCCCGAAAATTTGGGAGAACGGAGTCTGTATTTGCTGATGGCCGTTGCCGTGATGCTCAACACGGGCATTGGGTCCTACCTATTCATAATTTTCGGAACGTTTGCCCTGCTTGAGCAACGCTTCAGGACGCAATCAGGGCGCAGCTCGACACCAGCCGCTCAGACTGCTCGAAAACAAGGGAAACGCCATGCTTCGGCGACCGCTTGAGCGCCTTCTCTCCCGCTCCAAGGGCCTAGATTACCGGATCGATCCCGAGATCGGTACCGCCGAGCTCGCGAGTATGGTCGTCCGTCAGGCTATCGCGCTTGCGCGCGGGCTTGTCCGCCGCAGGCAGCCGGTGTTCATCGAACGGGGCGTGCAGCTTCGCAGCGCTCACCGCATCGCCATCGGGCGGATGAGCAAGATCGGTGCGGGCTGCCTGATCGAGGGACTGGCGCGCGACGGGATCACGATCGGTCGCGGGGTGTCGCTGGGGCGTCACGGACGGATTCGTGCCACAGCCACTCTGACCGAACTGGGCGCTGGTGCCACAATCGGCGATTTCGTTGGCCTCGGGGACGGATTTTATCTCGGTGCGTTCGGCGGTGTCGAAATCGGGACCGAGACCATTGTCGGCGAGCGGCTTACGGTGCACAGCGACAATCACGACTTCGACGACGTTACCAAGGCGATCCGCCACCAGGCGACGACCGGCTTGCCGGTCAGGATCGGTGCGCGCTGCTGGTTGGGAAGCAATGTTACGATCCTTGGGGGGGTTCAAATCGGCGATGACTCCGTCATAGGGGCAGGAAGCGTGGTCACGCGATCCTTTCCCAAGGGAAGCATCCTCGTGGGCAATCCGGCGCGAATGATACGAAATCGCTTCGGCGACGGACCAGAACCTGGTCAGAGAAATACGAACTAGCGACACAGGGAATCCTGCAAGAATGAGTAAAAAGGCGATTATAACCGGCATTGCTGGACAGGACGGCGCGTATCTGGCCAAGCTTCTGCTCGAAAAAGGATATCAAGTTGTCGGCGGCGATCGCCGGAGCTCACGACAGTCGACGCGTCTCGATTACCTGGGCATTGCCGATCAAGTGGAATGCGTCGATTTCGAGCTCAGCGAATTCACTAATATCGCTCGGCTGATCCAGGCGGAGCAGCCCGACGAAGTTTACAATCTTGCGGCGCAAAGCTTCGTCGGCACCTCATGGGAACAGCCGCTGACCACCACCGATGTCAATGCCAATGGTGTGTTGCGCTTGCTTGAAGCGATCCGGACCTTCAGCCCTGAGACGCGCTTTTACCAAGCATCGACTTCGGAGATGTTCGGCGCGATCGACGCCCCGCAGCGCGAAACCACTCCTTTCTACCCTCGTAGCCCTTATGGAGTGTCCAAACTTTTCGCTTACTGGATCACCAAGAACTACCGCGAGTCCTTCGGTCTGAGGGCAACCTCAGGCATCTTGTTCAATCATGAATCTCCGCTGCGCGGACGCGAATTTGTGACTCGCAAGATTTCACTCGCAATGTCGCGCATAGCACTCGGCGAGCAGGATGTGCTTGAGCTCGGTAATCTCGGCGCGCAGCGCGATTGGGGTTTTGCAGGCGATTACGTTGAAGGAATGTGGCGTATCATTAATGCCGAGCCCCAAGACGATTACGTCCTCGCCACCGGCGAGACGCACACGATCCGAGAATTCGCCGAGCTCGCAGGGGCGCAACTTGGAATGGATATCGCCTGGGAAGGCGAGGGCGTCGATGAAAAGGGTATCGATACCAGGACTGGCAATACGATTGTTCAGGTCAATCCGAAATTTTTCCGGCCTGCTGAAGTAGATCTGTTGTTGGGGGATGCGAGCCGGGCGCAGGACGAACTCGGCTGGGAGCGCAAAGTCAGCTTTGCGCAGCTCGTCGAGATGATGGTGCGCGAGGATTACGATCTCCTCAAGGCTGGTCGCCTCAACCACTGATGGCGCTCACGAACGAGACACTGCTTCTTAGCGCCAATAGCAAGAAATAGGCTCCAATGGTTAAGCCAACCATATTAGTCGATGGGCATGTGCTGGACGGGTCGCCTCAGGGCAGCGGCGCCTATCTTGCCGGTCTCTACGGCGCAGTCTCGCGCGAAGGAATGGCGCGAGTAGTGATTTGCTGTCACTACGAATCGAGTGTGACGCGATGGTTCCCAGATGCGCCGGACATTGAATGGGAACCGCTCCAGTCAACCGAGCGCTTCACGCGGCTTGCGCTTGAACTGCCTAAGTTGCAGGCGAGGATCAGGCCCGATTTCGCGCATTTCAATTACATCTGCCCGCTGCGTAAGACCGGCCCTTGGATCAATGTGATCCACGATCTTCTTTTCCTCGATTACTCGCAATACTTTCCGCTGAGCTATCGGCTCAGGAACGCCACTCTTTTCCGAATCAGTGCGATGCGTAGCGATAAGGTCCTAACCAGCTCTCAGTATTCCCGCGATGCAATTCATCGCCACTTTGGCATCCCGCGCGAACGCATTCATGTCGTTCCGGCAGCGCCGGATGCCTTCGCTGGGGCGCCCGACGAAGTAGTCCCCAACCTTACGCCTGGGCGGTTCGCGGTTTATGTCAGCCGTTTCGAGCCGCGAAAGAACCAGCATGCGCTGGTGCGATCATTTCATGAGATTGTTGGAGAACTCGATCCTGACCAGACGCTGGTCCTGGTAGGTGCACCCGCGCTCGGTTATCCCGAGCTCGACGACGCCCTAGCTCTTGCCGGCGAACGCGTCCGGCCGCTTTCCAATATAAGTCACGAGCAGCTTACTTGGCTTTATCGGAATGCGTGCGCCTCAATTTATCCTTCGCACGCGGAAGGTTTCGGCATGCCCATCATCGAGGCCGTTGCGGCTGGAGGCACTTCCTATTGTGCCAACAACACTGCCATGTCGGAGCTGGTTCCGTACGTTCATGGTAGCTTCGATGCCAATGATCACGAGCAGATCAAGGCCACTGTCAGGCGGGCATTCGGGGAGGGTCGCCAGACCAGAGATAACAGGGTGCGTGAACGTGTGCTGGAAACATTTTCGTGGAAGGCGTCAGCGTACGCTTTGATTGAAGCGCTTCGTGCCTGATATCGCGAAGCACAGGGTCGCCATTCTCGGCACTGTTGGCGTTCCCGGAAGCTATGGTGGTTTCGAGACGCTTGCAGATAATCTCGTCGTCTATCACGAGGAGGTCGGCAGCCCGCTAGGGCTGACCGTCTACTGCTCTTCCAAAGGCAATGCAGCGCAACCCGCTCGCTATCGCCAAGCGGTACTTCGCTATGTCGCGCTCGACGCAAACGGCGTGCAATCAATTCCCTACGACATGATCGGCCTTTTCGATGCCGTGCTGCGCGGGCACGATCGGGTGCTCCTACTGGGTGTTTCAGGCGCGCCTCTGTTGCCGTTTCTCAAGCTATTCACCCGCGCGCGCATCATCACGAATGTTGACGGTATCGAGTGGAAGCGCGAAAAATGGCGAGGTCTAGCCAAGCACTATCTGCGGTTTGCCGAAAAGGTGGCCGTGAAGGCATCAGACGAGGTCGTTGCGGACAATCAGGCCATCGCCGACTACCTCAAGGAAGCCTATGGCTGCGATGCCGAGATCATTCCATATGGGGGCGACCATGCCGTTGAGGCCGCACCCGATCCTGTCGCAGCGGCGCATCTGCCTTATGGATATGCGCTGGGGCTGTGCCGGATTGAGCCGGAAAACAATATCGGTATGATCCTCGAAGCCTTTGACGGGCTGGAGATGCCGCTGGTGTTTGTCGGCAATTGGGACAAGAGCGCCTATGGCCGCGAGTTGAAGGCGAAATACGCTGGTCATCCTACAATAAGTATTCATGATCCTGTCTACGACCCGGCTGCACTTCGGGCGATCCGCGACCGGGCGGCGCTCTATGTTCACGGGCACTCGGCAGGGGGAACCAACCCCGCGCTGGTCGAGATGATGCATTTCGCTATCCCGATTGCCGCCCATGGCTGTTCTTTCAATCGCTACACGACTGAGGGACAGGCGCTGTATTTCTCAAGCGAGGATGAGTTGCGAGCGCTTGTCCGGCAACTCACGACGGAACGGGGAAGGATGGTTGGCGAAGCGATGCTGGAAATTGCCCGACGCCGCTATACATGGACCACTATCGGTCAGGCTTACTTCGAATTGCTGGAGGCATAATGCTGGATATCCAGTCAACCGCGCTCTCTGATGTACTGATCCTGACGCCGCGCCGGTTCGGTGATGACCGGGGCTGGTTCTGCGAGACATGGAATGCTGGTCGGATGCGCGAGCACGGTCTCGATCTCGAGTGGGTGCAGGACAACCACTCCTTCTCAGCTGATGTAGGCACAATGCGCGGCTTGCATTATCAGGCACCGCCGCGCGCTCAGGACAAGCTGGTGCGCTGCAGTTACGGTGCCATCCGCGATGTTGTAGTCGATGTACGCAACGGCTCACCGACATACGGCCAATGGGTGGCAATCGAAATTTCGGCAGAAGACGGTCGGCAGATCTTGATCCCAAAAGGCTTTCTGCACGGCTTTGTCACGACCGCTCCCAATACCGAAGTCCAGTACAAGGTGACCGACTTCTACGTTGCCGAGTGCGATGGTTCTGTCCGCTGGGATAGCCTCGGCATCGACTGGGGCCTCGACAGTTCACCGATCCTATCCGACAAGGATCTCAGCGCCCCGCCTTTCGATGGCTGGGACTCACCTTTCATATACGAGAAGACTAAATGAGAATCCTCGTCACCGGTGGTGCTGGTTTTATCGGTTCGGCGGTGATCCGGCTCGCCATCGCGCGCGGACACCACGTTGTAAACCTAGATGCACTGACCTATGCAGCCTGCTTGGAAAACCTCGCTTCGGTAGAGAGCAGCCCGCACTATGCTTTCGAGCACGCCGACATCCGCGACCGTGCTGCGCTCGACCGGATTTTTGTTGAGCACCAGCCGGAGGTGGTGATGCACCTCGCTGCCGAAAGCCATGTCGACCGCTCGATTGACGGCCCGGGTACCTTCATGGAAACCAATATCATCGGTACCTTCAATATGCTGGAGGCAGCGCGCAAATATTGGGTAGAGAGCGGCAGACCCGAATCGTTCCGCCTCCACCATGTCAGTACTGACGAGGTGTATGGCTCGCTGCCACCAGATCCCGAGATCCAGTTCACCGAAGACACCTCATACGACCCGCGCAGCCCCTATTCGGCCTCGAAGGCCAGTTCGGACCATCTCGTGCGGGCCTGGGCCGAAACCTATAGCCTGCCGGTGCTGGTGACCAATTGCTCTAACAATTATGGGCCTTATCACTTTCCTGAGAAGTTGATCCCCGTCGTCACGCTCAACGCGCTGCACGGCAAGCCGCTGCCAATCTATGGCGATGGCTCCAACGTGCGCGACTGGCTCTATGTCGAGGATCACGCCGACGCGTTGTTGTTGGTGGTCGAGCGCGGAGAAGTTGGGCGCACTTACAATATCGGCGGCGAGAACGAGCGCAGCAATCTGCAGCTAGTGCAGACGATCTGCGGCATCCTTGACCGGCTGCGCCCGCGCGATGACGGATCTTCCTACAGCGAGCTCATCACCTTCGTCGCCGATCGGCCCGGCCATGATGCGCGCTATGCGATCGACCCCAGCCGGATCCGCGAGGAGCTGGGATGGCGCCCCTCGGTCACGGTCGAAGAGGGGCTGGAGCGAACCGTGCAATGGTATCTCGACAATGAGGACTGGTGGCGGCCGCTGATGAATCGCCATGGCGTGGGCCAACGACTGGGCACGGGAAAGTAGGCGCGGCGTGACGATCCTGGTCTTCGGCAAGACAGGGCAGGTAGCGTGTGAATTGCAAGCGCTTGCGCCCGTCATGGCGCCCCTGATGGCATTGAGCCGCGAAGAGGCGGACCTTGCGATGCCTGGCGCTTGCTCCGGTGCCATTGAGCATTACGCGCCAACAGCTGTGATCAATGCGGCAGCCTATACCGCAGTCGATCGCGCCGAAGAGGAAGAAGGGCTGGCGAACCAGATCAACGGTTGCGCTCCCGCCGAAATGGCGCGCGCCTGTGCTGAGCGCGACATTCCCTTCGTACATCTGTCGACCGATTACGTGTTCGACGGGAGCGGCGACGCGCCCCGTCGCCCGGATGCTCTTGTCGCACCGATCTCCGCCTATGGCCGCAGTAAGCTGGTGGGCGAGCAAGGCGTCACAGCGGCAGGCGGTCGCTATGCCATCCTGCGTACCTCGTGGGTGTTCTCGGCGCATGGGCATAACTTCGTGAAGACCATGCTGCGCCTCGGGGTTGAGCGCGGCCAGTTGCCTGTGGTGGCAGACCAGATCGGCGGCCCAACCCCGGCTGCGGAGATCGCGCGGGCTTGCCTGACGATCGCAGATCAACTCGCCGACGATCCAGCCAAGAGCGGAAACTATCATTTCGCGGGAGCGCCTTATGTTTCATGGGCCGATTTCGCCCGTGCGATCTTTGCGCAGGCTGGGCTGGCGTGCGACGTAGCAGATATCGGTACGGCGGATTATCCCACCCCTGCGCGCCGCCCTGCCAATTCGCGGCTCGATTGCAGCGCAGCCCAGGCCATATTCGGCATCGGCAGGCCCGATTGGCAGGCCGGGCTGGCAGCGGTCCTTCAAGAGCTCAAACAGAAGGATACAAACCAATAATGCAGCGTAAAGGCATCATCCTGGCCGGCGGAACGGGCACACGGCTCTATCCGGTGACGATTGGCCTCTCCAAGCAGCTCCTGCCGATCTATGACAAGCCGATGATCTATTACCCGCTCAGCGTGCTGATGCTGGCGGGGATTCGCGAGATTGCAGTGATCACCACGCTGGAGGACAAGGCGCAGTTCATCCGCACTCTGGGCGATGGCAGCCAGTGGGGCATCCGCCTGACCTATATCGAACAACCCAGTCCGGATGGGTTGGCGCAAGCTTACCTGCTGGCGGAAGAATTCTTGGCAGGTGCCCCATCGGCCATGGTCCTTGGTGACAATCTGTTCTTCGGCCACGGCTTGCCTGACCTGCTGGTCGAGGCGGGGGCGCAAGACAATGGCGGCACCGTCTTTGGCTATCGCGTGGCCGATCCTGAGCGTTACGGCGTTGTTGATTTCGCTGCTGATGGTTCGGTTCGCTCGATCGTAGAGAAGCCGGAAGCGCCAGCCTCGAACTTTGCTGTCACCGGGCTCTACTTCCTTGACGGTTCGGCTCCGCAGCGGGCGGCGCAGGTCAAGCCATCGCCGCGCGGCGAGCTTGAGATCACCACGCTACTTGAGAGCTATTTGGTCGATGGCACGCTGCAAGTCAGCCTGATGGGGCGCGGTTTTGCCTGGCTTGACACCGGCACGCACGCCAGCCTGCTTGATGCCGGTAATTTCGTGCGCACGCTGGAAGAGCGGCAGGGCTTGCAGACTGGCAGCCCCGACGAGATTGCATATGGCCAGGGCTGGATTTCGAGCGAGCAATTGGCCGATCGGGCGAGAGTGTTCGGCAAAAACGCCTACGGACGTTACCTCGAGCAATTGCTTGTGTAGCTTTAAGCGGCAACATAACGCCATCACGCCCAGATGTTATGCTCGGCCTTTTCGAGATAGCGTGCGAGCACATTCACTGACTTCCATCCGCCTGCCCTCATAATCGCGGCTGTGTCGAAGCCCCGCTTCAGCAGGTCCTGTGCGGCTCCCACTCGCATCGAGTGTCCGCTGAATGACGCGACTTGGTCTTGACGTGCTCCCCTGATTGTTACCATTCAGAGGTAGAGTCTCGCTCCTTCATGATTGATGTTTGATGGGATGGCAACGTGTCTGGGGGCATGCCCCCAGACACGTTGGCCGGCGATCTCGGCGGGGGTCTTCCCGCCCAGTTTCGAGTGTGGCCTGACCGTATTGTAATCGTGCCGCCAGGCGGCCAGCACGAACCGGGCATGTGCCAGCGAGGTGAACAGTGTCTCGTTGAGGCATTCGTCGCGCAGGCGACCATTGAAGCTCTCGACGAAGCCGTTCTGCATCGGCTTGCCGGGCGCGATGTAGTGCCACTCCACCCGCCGCTCCTGCGACCAGCGCAAGATGGCTGACGAGGTCAGTTCGGTGCCGTTGTCGCTGACCACCGTATGTGGCTTGCCGCGGCTGCCCATCAGGCTGGTCAGTTCCCGCGCAACCCGTGCCCCGGAAAGCGACGTATCCGCTACCAGCGCCAGGCATTCTCGCGTGTAGTCATCGACCACACACAGGATGCGGAAGCGCCGACCGCAGATCAGGCTGTCAGAGACGAAGTCGAGCGACCAACGCTGGTTTGGACCATCCGGAAGCACCATCGGTCTCCGCGTGCCGAGAGCGCGCTTGCGCCCACCACGGCGCCGCACCCGCAAGCCTTCCTCGCGGTAGATGCGCAGCAGCTTCTTGTGGTTGGGCGTGATGCCCTCCCGCGCCAGTAGATAGCCCAGGCGGCGATAGCCGAACCGGCGACGTTCCGCCGCCAGCTCGCGCAGCCGTTGCCGCAGCGTCCCGTCATCGGGCCGCGACGGCACGTAACGGATCACCCTGCGGCTCACACCAACCAGTGCACACGCCCGACGCTCGCTCACCCCGTGATGCTCCCGGGCATGGGCGACGGCTTCCCGCTTAGCGCCGGGCGTTACCATTAATGGGATGACCCGCCCTGTCCTTCCACGCACATTCGGCGGACTAAGAAGGAGGTACTTATGAGCATACGCAACCAACCGAGAGATGCGGCGGTGTTTGGTGTCGACATCGGCAAGACAGTTTTTCACGTCGTCGGCCTCAATGCCGCACATGCACCGATCCAGAAGGCCACGTTCAGGCGGGAGACTTTGCTGCAGTTTTTCGAGCGCGCGTCACCAGTTCTCGTCGGGATGGAAGCGTGCCCCGGCTCGCAGCGGCTGGCTCGCAAGCTGCAGGCCATGGGGCATACGGTCCGGATCGTGCCGGCACAGTTCGTGAAGCCCTTTGTCAAGTCGAACAAGAACGACATCATTGATGCAGAGGCCATCGCAGAAGCCGTGACAAGGCCGACGATGCGCTTCGTTGAGATCAGGACTCCGGAGCAGATCGACCTGCAAGCGCTCCACCGAGTGCGAGACCGGATGATCGCTCATCGAACGAGGCTGATCAGCCAGATGCGCGCTTTCTGTCTCGAGTATGGCATCGCGATCCACCAGGGCGCTGGCAAGTTCAAAGCCGAGATACCGCGCGTGCTGTCGGATGAGACCAACGAACTCACCGCTTCGATGCGTCGCATCCTGACAGAGGTACACGGCGAGATGATCGAACTTGAGCAGCGTATCGCAACGATAAACCGCGAGATCGAAGACATCGCAGCGCGCAGTGATACCGCACGCCGTCTGATGACTGTGCCAGGCATCGGCCCGCTGGCCTCGACCGCGCTACTGGCGGCGGCCGGTTCCGGGCGCCAGTTCGCCAAGGCTCGAGATCTCGCTGCTTGGCTCGGCCTCGTGCCGCGCGAACACTCAACCGGCGGGAAGACCAAGCTGCTCGGCATCAGCAAGCGCGGCAATAAATACCTTCGAAGGATGATCGTCCATGGTGCACGATCCTGCGTTACACATCTCGACAGAAGCAGGGACCGATTGGGACCATGGCTCGATGGGCTTGAGAGCAGGATGCACAAGAACAAGGTCACGGTTGCGCTGGCAGCCAAGATTGCTCGCATTGTCTGGGTAATCCTGACCAAGCCGGGCGCAACCTATGAGCGGCGAGTTTCAGTGTTCGGCTGAGCAGCGCCGCCACCAAATGCGAGGTTCGTGAGAGTGATGACGAGACAGTGGACCAGCGCATCGTAAGCCCCTGCAAAAAAGCGGGCAGCAAGCCCGAAGCATTTATCTGGGAACGAGGCGCGCGGATCTCATCAAGGCCTGGCCGCAACAGCGGCCCACTCGCGAGAGGCCGGATACATTTGTGCAGACTGGCACCGTCAACACCAATCGACCCTTGCATGGACAGGGCGGGTCATACATTTTTTGATGCCAGATCCTTCAACACGGCATTGTCGAGCATCGCCTCGGCCAGCAGCTTCTTGAGCCGCGAGTTCTCCTCCTCGAGGGATCGCAGCCGCCGGGCCTCGGACACATCCAGCCCGCCGAACTTCGACTTCCACTTGTAGAACGTCGCAGAGCTGATCCCGTGACGGCGGCAGACCTCCGCCGTCGCCATGCCCGCTTCCTGCTCCTTCAAGATCGCAATGATCTGCTCTTCGTTGAACCTGCTTCGCTTCATATCGTCCGACTCCTTGGCGTCAGACTCTACCAAAAAGCGGTCACATTTCAGGGGAGCACGTCAAGGGCTGCAAATTCAAGGCCCATAAAGTCCTCCTCCTTGCTAAGCGAGTTTAGTGAAGTTGCGCCGAGCAGCCTGACGATCGGCAAATTCTCCTCAGTGTCATAGACGCCCGGCTTTTCTTCAGGTCATACGTGTCCGTAAGAATTTGGACGGCTGCGGGCTCTGTTTCCTCGCTGCTGATATCCTTCGTAAAATGCGGATTTGCACGCACTGCACGACTCAGCGACACTAATGTCGCCTCCCTGTGGCACTTGCGAAGAAACTCTATTTTGGCCGTGACCACCGCCACATCGTTGACCCACATCGCCTCGATTGGATCTGCCGGCCCAAAGTGTCGGCACAGCTCTGCATAGAGCTGCTCGCAGCGATTGGGGTCCTCGCCGGGCATGGCCAGTCTTTGCTTGGGCGTAAAAAGGCGCGCGGCGTTTGGTTCTTGCGTGCGTTGTGCTTCATTGGTTTTATTACTCATCGTCACCACTCTTGGCTTGTGTTTATCCAGACTGCGCTGCGACGAAGACGAGCCTTGCTGCAGCTTGTGCGGCAGTCTTATCGGCCCTTAGGCGCGGCGCTCTGGGCTAGCTTGTGACGATTTTTTGCGGGCCAAGATGGGGTGTACATCCTATCCACACCTATCGACGAGTTTTCCCCGGCCCCTCTATGATGGCGCGAGGTAAGGTGCGGCCAGAGGCAATTTTGCAAAACGAACTGCGGCGCATTTTTGCAGCTACATTCTGGCGGCCTGAACTGGCGCCATGCCAAGAGAATTTGACGCGGCACCGCCAATCCAGGCGTTGAGACTCTTACCGTAACCTTGGTGTCCTTCAAATGCCCGATAACATGCACTAGCGGCCTTGAGGTGAAAACGCCGAGGGTGGTGGCGACCAGACCTTGGCATGCCAATGGTTTAGCCGACTTTCGAATGAGCGAGCGTAAGAGCCACTCATATGGAATGCTTGTTCTGAGCCCTTGCCAAGATGGCGCATCAACCGGTACGGCTATTCCTATGGAGCGGGGCCGAGAGCGTGGAGCTTACCGGAGCAAACTTGTGAATTTGCATTATACACCCAAAGCCCCAGTTGAGGGCACAGTGTCACTCAAGGTGTCGCAACTCATTGTGCTGGGGGTATTTGGTTTCGGTCTCATTCTTGCTGGGGGAAGCTCGCGTTTCGATGCCTCGCAGATTGCGGTGTTGCGGCCTTTGGCTGCTGTCCTGCTAATACCGGCGATTTGGTTTCTTGGGCGCGACGACTTGCGCCGCGCGCCGGTCGTGCTCGTATTGCTCGGCTTGTGGCTCGTCTGGATGGTGGTGCAGTTGATCCCACTGCCCACCGATATTTGGCATCAGTTGCCGGGCAGGGAGGCAATCCGTGACCTCGATGTCATGGCCGGCCTCGACGAGGTTAGTCGGCCAATTTCCTTCACTCCGTTCAGGGGATGGAACTCGGTTTTTTCTATGATTGTGCCGCTATGTGCTCTGCTGATAGCTCTCGCCTCTAAACTGAGCTCGCGTCAGTTGCTTTTGCTCGTAGCGGCGTTCGGAGTGCTAGATGCTGCTCTGGGCCTGCTGCAAGTCCTCGGCGGTGCCCACAGTCCGCTCTATTTCTATGCCATAACCAATCGCGGATTTCCCGTTGGCATCTTTGCTAATGAGAACCACTCAGCCCTCCTGTCTGCAATGACACTTGTTATCATCGCACGGTTGGGTCTGAGTGCGGCGACTGCAATGGACGCTCGGTGGGTTCGGTTGGCATATGTCCCAGCCTTTATTCTCGTCCTGCTTGCGGTCCTTATCAGCGGTTCACGTGCCGGATTGGTTTTTGCGCTGATCGCTCTTGGAGCGGGCGGCACAATGGCTTGGCTTGAAAGGTTGGGGCAAGCGAGGCAGTCCGGCAGGCAAGCATTGGCCTCTGATGGAGGAGTGAACCGCTGGCTTCCCGCCTTCGCCCTAGCGGTTATGTTCGGTCTCATTATGGCCTTCCTCGTTTTGGAGAGGACCCCGGCTTTTGAAGATCTTTTTGCGCGCAGCTCCTTCGAAGACCTGCGTTGGTCGATCTGGCCGTTCCTCAAGGGCATGATGCAGACGCACTGGCTGCTCGGAACCGGTTTCGGATCTTTCGATAGAGTTTATCAGATCTATGAACCGACTGACTTGTTGATGCGTGCCTATCTCAACCAGGCCCACAATGACTGGGCGCAAGTCGTGATCGAGGGCGGGTTGCCCGCTGTGATGATAGCGTTTGCTGCGATTATTTGGCTTGCGGGATCAATTCGTTCGATTTGGTCACGCAAGAAAGCCGCGGCCATCTTCTGGTTTGCCATTCTTGCGATTTTGGGCGCTGCATCGCTTGTCGATTACCCTCTTCGCACCCCGATCTTCCAGTCCCTTGCCCTGTGGTTGGTGATTGTTCTGGCAGACGAGAAGAATGGATGATCTCGCTTGTATTTGATTTTGCCCAAAAATGGCTTGGCCATGGTGCTGGATGGGGTATGAGGGGCATCAGCTTGAGTATGATTCAATGATTTCAAGAACACGCAATTTCGTCGTCACCCTCGCGCTGTTGGCTCTCTCTGGTTGCGCGACTGACCGTTCAGTCGGCCTTGCGCCTGAAGTCACCTTGACGACGCTTGAGACACTTCCGCCGCCGCGAGGTGAAATCTCTTATGTGATCGGACCTCAGGAGAAGCTCGAAATCGAAGTTGTGGGTGCTGAGACACTCAGCGGCACCTATCTCACTGATATCGATGCTCGGCTTGCTTTTCCGCTTGTGGGCGTGCTCGAGTTCGATGGCCGGACACCGGCCGAAGCCGCGGTCATGATCGCTGAACGCTTGCGTGGTCGATATCTGCTTGACCCGCAGGTACGGGTCATCCCCGAAGAATTTCCGGTTCCTTCAATTTCTGTCGGCGGGCAGGTGAAGCGCCCGGGAAGTTATCCTGCTGTCGGGCGGCAGACGTTGCTGCGGGTGATCAACCAGGCTGGAGGGCTGGCGGAATATGCCCAGAAAGACGATGTCTTGATACTACGCACCGTTGATAGTGAGCGCTACATTGGTGTTTACAACATCACGGCCATCGAACGCGGAAATTACCCGGATCCGCAGCTCTTTCCAAACGATATCGTTATGGTTGGCGATTCGATTCAGCGCCGTCGTCTTGACGATTTTCTGCAGATTCTTCCGCCGTTGCTGACGACATCGGCCATTCTGATAACCCGTAACTAGGCGCCATCGACATGACTGACAAAGCTTTGCCCTCAAGCAATTGGGTGGGCGCGGAGCCCGATGGAAAGTATGATGATGGGTTTAATCTCGATCTTGAGCGCTACTGGGTCGAAGCCCGAGGCCTTCGCTATTGGATCGCAGGGATCGTTGTTGCAGGAATTCTGCTGGGGCTTGTTGTCACCTTGCTCTCAACAGAGCTTTTCCGTGCCAGCGCTCGCTTGGAGGTGTCCCAGATTACAGCGAATGTAACCGCGATCGACCCTCTTGAAAACGAGTCGCGCATTTCCGAACTCCAATACCTCAACACCCAATACGAACTTCTCGAATCGCGCTTCATGGCCGAACGCGTTTCGAAGGCTGGCAACCTGCTGCGGTCGGAGGAGTTTGTAGAGGCTTTCGCGTTGCAGGGCGAAGAGGAACTCACTGAGCGCGACATCGAGAAAATCCTGCTGGACAACATTTCAATCGATCCACTCACTCAGTCGAGCTTGGTGGATGTCAGTTTTTCCAGCCCGTCGCCGGCTGTGTCGGCCACAATCGCGAACCTGTGGGCCGACGAATTTATCGCGGCCAATTACGAGAAGCGGTTTGGGGCGAATATCGAGGCGCGTGACTTCCTCAACAGTCAGATCGAGGAGCTTCGTGAGCGCTTGGCGGCCTCGGAAAAGGAACTGGTTGACTACGCCAATGCAAATGAAATTCTCGTTCTCGAAACTCGTGCGGGCGAGGACGGCGGCGATGCTGCGACTCAGACACTTATTGCATCGGACCTCTCAGCCTTAAATGCGGCGTTGGCTGAAGCGGTGACCGATCGGATTGCTGCTGAAGCTGCTCTTGCCTCCGGCGATATCCCGTCCCGCGACCCCAGGAGCTCTCTCAAGGTCGATCTGGCCAAGGCCGAGGCCGAACTTGCGAGCCTTCGTTCGAATTTTGGGCCTGCCTATCCTCCTTTGCTCGAGAAGGAAGCTGAAGTCGCCTCGCTCAAGGCCTCGTTGGCGACAGAAGCGCGCGCAGCTTTGCGTGCAGCTTCTGCTAGAGAACGTGAGCTACAAGGTAAACTCGAGCAGGCAAAGTCCAGCTTTCTGGGGCAACAAAATCTCGGCATCCAGTACGGCATCCTGAAGCGCGAGGTCGAAACCAACCGGCAACTCTATGATGGTCTCCTGCAGCGCTTCAAGGAACTCGGCGCTTCGGGTGCGGGGCAGAACAACATCAAGCTGATCGATAATGCAGCAGTTCCACGCATTCCATATGCACCATCGCTCATCCAGAACTTGCTTGTCGGGCTAGTGGCCGGATTGGTGATTGCAGGGGCGCTGGTTTATTTGCGGGTAACCTTGAGCCAGACCGTCAAGGACCCCCAGGATGTGACACGCAGGCTCGGGCTTCCTGTGCTGGGGATCATTCCGCAGACCAATGCAGCAGATATCAAGGAAGAAGTACTGAGCCGTTCGTCCGAATTGAGCGAGGCCTACAAGTCGGCAAGGACCAACTTGACGTTCCTGACGCCAGAAGGGGCACCACGGGCTCTCATGCTCACCTCCTCGGTGCCTTCGGAAGGCAAGAGTATCTCTTCGTTGTCTCTGGCAACGAGTTTCGCGCAGTTGGGCAAGCGCACCCTTCTCATTGACGCTGATCTTCGAAATTCGAGAATGCAGAAACTTCTCGACCTTGATCTTGGCAAGAAGGGCGGGCTTGCTGCCCTGCTAACCAGCAATGCGGCCAGCCTAGGCGAACAGATTGTCAAGATCGATGAGTTCGGCATCGATTACCTGCCTCATGGCTATACGCCCCCGAATCCGGTTGAACTGCTTGCAGGTCCAGCCTTCCGTCAACTGCTTGAGGAAGCGCGCAGCAAATATGACCAAGTGTTGATCGACAGTGCCCCGATGCTCAATCTTGCCGATGCCGTGGAGCTCTCGCGTTTGGCTGATGGTGTGGTGTACGTGGTTGAAGCGGACCGGATCAAACTGCGTGTGATCGAGGGTGCCATCAACCGCTTGAGCAGCACTGGTGCGCAAGTCTACGGCGTCATTGTGACCAAGCTGAAGGCCGATGCCGCCGGTTATGGCTACGGTTATGGCTACGGTTATGGCTATGGCTATGGCGAGGACTCAAGCCGCCCATCTTAGTTTGACGTGTCCAAGAGAGGTGCGATTGTGCAGAAACGCAGTCGAGCGGCAAGAATGTGGCTGGTTGTTCCGGTCGCGTTGGCCCTTGCATTTTTCTCAGGCGCGCATGCTCTGAGCAGCGTTTCAACGCGAACTTCGCCGGAATTTGCCCTTGCGGTTTTTCCTGGCAACGGTTTGGCCTATCAAGAAATTGCCTACCGCTCCTTTGTCGGAGGAATGGGAATTGCATCTGGCCCGCCTCCATCGCGAGTGGGGAGATCGGGTCAATCGGTCGATGCGACTCAGGGATCTGGTGGGGTTAGGCTGGAGGACTTGCAGCGCTCGGCCATGGCTGCAAGGAGGGCGGCATTAATCGCCCTGAGCTACGAGCCTCTGCTTCCCAAGGCACATGTTCTCCTCGCCCTCTCCGAGAGGGATGCGTCCAGAAGCAAGCAAATCATCAACCTTGCCTCTCTGCTCAATCGCCGAGATACGGTTCTTCAGCGGCTCGTTTTGCAGACCAGGGTGGCAGATGGCGACTACCCGGCCATGATCGAAACATTGGACCAGATGCTGCGTGTGCGCCCCGAGCGCGGCGAGGAATTCTACCCCGTTCTCAACGAAGCTCTTCGGCAAGAGGCGACCATTCCTCAATTTGCAGAGCTGCTTGGGAAACCCTTGCCCTGGCGGGACCGATTCCTCGATTATGCTGTCGGGCAACCCTCAGCCCTCCCGAGCCTCGCCGCAATCCGTCAAGCCATTGTCATCGATCATCCGGTGTTTGACCAAAGGTTGATTGCAAACCTCGCCAATGCAGGCGATGTGGCAACTGCGCAAATCATCTACAACTTTGTCGGGCAGAGTACTTTCAGCTCCGCCTCAGGTTCGCGTGAGGCAAACTGGCTGGCCGATTATCCTCCCTTTGACTGGACTCTAGCTGATGAGGCGCGCTTTAGAGCGCAAACCAGCGACGATGGAAGAATTCTGGAATTCAATGTTGCCCCCGGCAATGGTGGCGTCATGGCAACAAAGCTGATGGCTAGCCCTGCAAGGGCTTTTACCGTTACTGTCCCTGCCGATGTCCAGCCCTCGGGCGCTTTGCAAGATATGAAGTTGATCTTGCGTTGCTGGGGGGATGCAGAGCCTTTCTTTGAAGAGTTATTCGCCGATCGTAACGGAGAGTTCCTCGTCGAAAACGCGCCTTCGTGCCAATACATGCAACTCGAAATCACAGCCAGGGCATGGACCGGTTCAGCTTCGATAGCCGGGCACCTTGAACCAGTTGTGATTGTTGATCGATAGTTCAAACGAGCTGGGGGGATCTACTGTATGCACCTAATCCATCCGGTAATCCTTTGCGGTGGCGGCGGAACCCGGCTTTGGCCGCTTAGTCGTAAGGCCAAGCCCAAGCCGTTTCTGCCTCTAGTGGAGGAAGAATCGCTCTTTCAGCAAGCAGTCCACCGGTTGGCGAAAGACAGCAGCTTTGCTCACCCAATTATCGTAGCTGGCTCAGACCATGTAGACCTGATCGAGTCCCAGCTTGGACAAGTTGAGGTCGCAAAACTGGTGATCGAACCCGTGGCCCGGAACACTGCGCCAGCTATCGCCCTTGCCGCTGACCTGCTCCCGCAGGATTCCATAATGCTGGTGTGTCCCAGTGATCACCACATTGCAAACCCCGAGGCCTTTCGGGATGCTGCCCGGGCGGCGGCAGAACTTGCCCGCGACAACTATCTAGTTGCTTTCGGAATTGCGCCTGACCGGCCGGAAACCGGATACGGCTATCTTGAACGGGGTGAAGCCCTCAAAGGGGGCTATACCATTGCGCGCTTTGTGGAGAAGCCTGATCTATCCCGCGCGCAGGCATATCTCGCCAGCGGTGATTTCAGCTGGAATGGCGGAATTTTTGCCTTTCGCGCAGGGCACTATCTCGAAGAATTGGCAACCCATCGCCCGGCGATGGCCCTTTTGGTCCAACGAGCCGTGGAAAAGGGCATTAGCGAAGGCAAGCGCTTCTATCCGGAAGCTGACGCCTTTGCAGCCATCGCCGGCGATTCTGTCGACTATGCCGTGATGGAAAACACGGCCAGGGCTGCGATGGTGCCGGTTGAGATGGGCTGGTCAGATATCGGCAACTGGTCGGCGCTCGCGGATGCGTTGAGCCACAAGGCTGATGGCGATGGCAATCTGGCCAAAGCTGGAACGGCTGATTTCGACGGCTGCTCAGGTGTGCTGACAATCTCCGATGGTCCGCGCATTTCGGCAGTTGGGCTTGAAGACATTTGCATCATCGTATCTGGCAACGAAGTCCTCGTGACAACCCGTGATGGCGCTCAGAGTGTCGGTAAACTTCCAGGAGCTGCAAACCAATGAGTGTCCGTCAGCTGGAAACCCGCATGGTCGAGAAGGTCTGGGGAAGGGACTGTCTCCCGGCTCCCTTTTCTGCGCCGCCCGGCAAGCGCATCGGTGAAATCTGGTTCGAACCTCCGCCCGAGCTCCCGGAGGTCCTGGTCAAATATCTATTCACCTCCGAAAAACTTTCGGTGCAGGTCCACCCGTCTGATGCCAATGCGATCGATGGAGAGGCCGGAAAGGAAGAGTGCTGGTTCGTTCTTGACGCAACCGACGATGCCTGTCTCGCCATCGGATTCGAACGGGAAGTCTCTCCTGCAGAAATCGCGGCTGCCGCCCGCGACGGCACGATCGAACAACTCCTGACCTGGCATCCAGCCAAGCCGGGCGACTTTTTCTACCTTCCCGCCGGCACCGTCCATGCGATCGGACCGGGACTGTCCCTGGTCGAAGTTCAGCAGAACAGTGACACGACTTTCCGTCTCTATGATTATGGTCGCCCGCGCGAACTTCATCTCGATCGCGCACTGACCGTATCAGACGGTGTTCCTTACGATCCGCGGCATCGCGGCAGGGTTGCGTCGCGTGGTCAGGTCTTGATTGATGGCAGGCACTTCAGGCTTGATCGTGTCGAAGGCCAGCCCGATTTGGCAACCTGCGAAGCCTATGTCGGAGCCTTGCTGGCGCTCCCTCTTGAAGGCGATATCGCTGCGCGGCAAGGTTCGGCGCGCGCGAAACCAGGCGAATGTCTATGCGCCAGTAGCCTTGAGGACCTCGATTTCAGCGGTGCCGGCTTGACGCTATTGACCCGGGCAGCCTGATTCTTGAAGCCTATCTGCTCGGGCGCTGTGATCTCCGGATCAGGCTATCACTGCAAAAATCCCCAGGGCACAGACACCGCCAAGGAATACAAGGATCAGATCGATTTCCCACCAGCTGCCATCCCGTGCACTGCGATCCTTAATGCCCAAGCGGGCAGCAATCCATGATCTGAGGAAATCGAGCATGGATCGGGCAATAAACCCAAGTGGCTCAATTGCGAACCCCGCAAACTTGGCGCCTTCCTGCCATGGGGAGAAGGAACGCGAATATCTTACCGATCCGCCTGAGGTTTGTGTTCCAAGCGCATCGCTAAGCCCACAATGCTTTCTCATCATCTCGGGCTCATACCCATGAGCCCCTCAGGTCTTTATGCCCTTATCTTCAATGACTGGGCTGGCGCACTGCAGTTGGCTCCGCCCATCATGCATTTGCATGCGGGACTGGCGATCCTCGTTGTCGCCCGATTGGTGCTTGGAGTGCCTTTCCGATCATTCTGGTTGCTCGGAATTGTCACTCTGGCAGCTCTTGCCAAGGAGGCAGCAGACTTTGCCTATCACGGCGCGGTCAAACCTGACTCACTGAGCGATATTATGTACACCATCGCCTGGCCGGCCGCGATAGTCATCGCTGCAAGGGTGCGTCCGTCGGTCAGGGAGCGACGCTAACAGACTGATTTCGGCCTTGCACTGACCAAATGTTGTTTGCTGTTCTGGCAAGACGCAGACCACGGGGTCGAAAGGGAAGAACGTCACCGGGTTATTCCTGCCTTCAGCCACGCAGGCGCAAATCCTGCCGCGCAGCGCGCTGATCGAAGGCACTGTTGTCAGTGCACGGGAAGGTGAAACCGGCACCTTTTCTCCAGACGAAAGATCGCGCCGGATTGTCGCCCGCCCGGATATCAAGGCCGGGAACATCCTCTAGACCAACGCCCGCGGCGCTCTCGCGATTGTGTTTGCGGACAGGACGCAGGTTCGCCTTGCAAGGAACCCGTCCTTGGCGATGCCGTTAAGACCGCCAGCCGTGTTGAAGGACAGTGCAAGGAACTGGGCGTGCCAATCGTGATCGGCGAAGCCACCGCACTTCGCGCAGGCGACAAATTTGCGCTCAAGAGCCTCGGCAAGGTGTCTTTGAGAGGCAAGGCAAGCGCACTCGAGGTTTACACCCTACGTGAAGATACTTAGCGGTTGGTGCAAACACCAAATCCGGGAGCAAATTCTGTGGAAAGTGGGTGACGCGACTGCCTCGCACACGACCCGGCATGGGGACATCGCACGCGACTATTGCCAATCCCGCAGGGAGCAGATCGGCATGCCAGTTGGGCAAGCGACCTGCATAGGTGGAACGTTAAGTGCCTAATAACCAGATGGTTTTCGGCACTATTTGAATCGTTGCCGACGCGGCGGCGGGCCGGTCTTTGGTCGCGCGGAACCTGTGACCGCCGCCGGACTGCACAATTGCCGAGTAAAAGGCTGCGATCTTGAGAACTGGTTCCGTTTTGAGAATGAATGCGTTATCCTGTTGTTAGTTGATGCTTGTGCTTGAGTGTCCAGCTGACCGCGTCCGCTTTGGAACGCTGAGCAGGAGGTCTGTGTCGATCGTGGATATGGAGGCAAACCAGTCATGACAGCCGTCAAGGAATATCTGGGTCCGCTCCGCTTTCGCCATGTTCTGACAGCGATTGCTGGGCTCACCCTCGCCAGCGTTCCGGTGTCGGCAATTGCGCAGGACACGACCGAGGAACGCATGCGCCGTGCTGAGGCGGAGATCCGCGCCTTGCAGAGAGCCATTTTCCCCGGGGGGGATGAACGGTTTTTCGAAAATCAGGGATCATCCGGTACTGGTGCGGCACGCAATGCCCAGGATATGCTCACCCGCCTCGAGGCGCTCGAGATGCGCCTTCGTCGCCTCGAAGGGCGCACCGAGGCGCTTTACACCAACCTCATGGCAAGTGAAGCGCGTCTCGCAGCGATGGAAAGTTCACAAGGCGTTAGCCGGGTTAGTGAGGAACCGCAGCGGATCGCTTCCAGATCGATTGCAGCACGCTCTCCGGGAGGAGCCATGCCTGCAGGTGATCCGATCGCTCAGCGTTTCGCTTCGATCCAGGCCATCCCCCGGCCAGAAACGCAGGATCCGGGCGAGGATGAATACACATATGGCTTCCGCCTTTGGGACGCCGGTTTTTACGCCGAGGCAAGGCAACAGCTTCAGGGTTTCATCGAAGACTATCCCGACCATCCCAGAGCCAGTTTCGGGCGGAATCTGCTCGGACGAGCGTTTCTTGATGACGGATTGCATGACGATGCAGCACGCTGGTTTGCAGCCAATTACCTGGCAGACAAGTCCGGCCCCCGGGCTCCCGACAGCCTGCTGTTTCTTGCAGAAGCACTGATCAAACAGGGTGAAACCCGCCGCGCCTGCATTGCACTTGCCGAGTTTGCCGAAGTCTACCGCTCAGCTGCAACAGGCCGGCTTGCCGAACAGTATTTTGCCACTTTGCGCAAGGTAACCTGCTCCTGACCACTGTGGGTGTCGGCTGATCGAAGTCGGATGTTTCGGGACCAGTGCGACGTCTCCCTCTGGTTCTCGAGCAGAAAAGTTCTGGTGCCTGCTAGCGCCAGCGCTTGATTGCATCAGCCGCTTCTTCGCTGGCTCCTTTCGCATCACGCGTGATGCTGTCGAGTCCGCCCCGTTCTGTCTTGATGTCCTCTCGCCCTTTGCTCTGACGCCGTTCCACTTCGGCTGAAATCTGCGAAGTGTCAGGAGCTGTTGGCAGGGAAGCGGTATTCGTTTGGCTCACTTGTCCCCTCGCGCGGACCTCCCCCGCACTGCTGGTGTTGGTGCGGCTGACTGGCGCAAATTCCGGCAATGACAATTCTGCTGCGATGTTGTCCTGAAGTTTCTCGGTAAAGTTGTCGACAAACCGCGATTGCAGCTGCTGACCGCGCTCGCTCATCTGGAACCCGATATCGTCGAAGCGCACAGGCCCATAATAATCGCGGTTGGCTTCGATCTCGGCCATTCCCCATTCGCGATAGGCCTGGCTCAGATTGAGCGTTCCCGACGCGCTGCTCGCTTCGTACCAGCTTGCCTGTTCTTCAAGACGGTTTGCCATCTCCTCGACGCGGCGAGCCTCTCGCGTGTAGCTCTCGGCTTCTGTCAGCGATCTGCCAAGACCGGTTGCGCTGGTAGATACCTGCGATACCGAGCTCGAACTCGTTTCGCGCAAGAACCCTTCGCGCGTGTTCGACCAGTTTCTGCTGTTCGACAGCTGGCTAAGGGATCCGGTGATCCGGCTTCTTTCTTCTGATGCGATTCCGATATCGCTGTCGGTCCAGGTCTGGTTTCGGCCGCCGCGTGCTCCCAGCTGTGCATCGAGCGCATCATCCTGCGCGCGCGCTGCCGCGCCCGCATCAGCGTTGAGGAACCAAGCCACCGATATATCGTCAGAGGCCCTGCGCGACAGGCCGAACTGTCGCTGAAGGGCTCTTGAGGAGTTCTCGATTTCACTGAAGGCCGCTGCAATACTGTCGCTAGTGCTACTTCCCGCGATTGTTTCGGAACTTCGGCTTTGGGCATAGGCATTCCGGATTTCGCTGAACCGGGTGAGCGCAGCGCTCGTCGATTGCTGGGCGAGGTTGGCAAAAGTCTCGCTCTGCGTCCGGCTCTGGTTCGCTATTGTACCGAGACGCCCGGTGAAGTCCTGCCCCAGTGTCGGCGTGAACGGATAGCTTGAATTCGGGACAGCAGCGAACTCGCCATCGGGGAAGCTGGTGGTCTGCGTGCCGCTGTTGCTGAAACCACGCGTCTGCGTGGCGCCATAGGCGATGTTGGGTGCAAGATTGCCCTGCGCAAACTGGCGGGAAAACACCGTCGAATTGTCGATGTTCGAATTGCCAAGCGAGACATTGCCGGTGCTCGCTTCGCGCGAGGCTTCCTCGGCCGCGTTCTGACTCGGATTGAGATAACTCGTTGCCTGGCCCGAAATCGCCAGCGCACCACGTGCCACCCCGCCGGCAAGGAACGGGATCGAGGCGACAAGATAGCCCGCCAAGATGCCGATATCACTGTTGACGTCGCTCATGCCGGCAAAGGTCGCGAGGCTGAGGCCTGTGCTGCCTCCAGCGGCGGCGACATCGACCGCGCCCTTGAACATCAGGATCATGTGCAGGATGACGAAGAGCGGTCCCCACGCCGCAAGGTAGAAGAAGCCGGTGACGTAACCTCTCAGTGCAATGGGCCCGGTCCGCGGCATCAGGAACAGCGGAAACAGGACAGGGAACAGCGCGTAGAACACCACTGTCAGCACGACATTGAGGATAGGGACCCATTTCATCGCGTTGTGCGCGATCGAGGAATAGGTCCGCTCGGTCTGAATATCGGCCCGGGTCTGCGCGAAGACGTCAATGCTGCCGGTGCCGCTCGCCCCGGCAAAGCCATGCATGGCCTGGTTCATGGCATTGATCGTCAGCACCTGGCGAAAGATGTCGCTCGCGCTGCGCGAGATGCCGGTGAGATACTGATAGGCAATCGGGAGATCGGCCATGAGCTTGGCCTTGGCGAGCGCTTCGGTCTGGCGCGGATAGAGCTGACGCCCCGCGACAAGCGTCATCTCGTCAATGAGGCTCGCCCATTGCCCCGACAGCGCGGTGTAGGCTTCGCGGCAGGTGATGATCGAGGCCGTCACGCTGTCGTCGGCCTGCCGGGTCAGGAATTTCTGCGCGCGCGCCGCGCTTCCCGGCGCAATGCTTGCCCAGATGTCGTCGCTCTCAGAAAGCTCCTTCATCGAGTAGCGGCCGAGCAATAGGTCATAGAACACGCATTGCTGGACGTGTTCATCGAAGTTGGTGGCGAACTCAGGATCGGCAATGCGCAGCGATTTCGTCGCCTCAAAGAGGCGCGCGCCATAGATAATGCCGTTCTTCGAGTAGTTGAGGTCATCCGGCAGGCCGAATACGAGCTCGGCCGAGCGGGTCAGATAGTCCCCCGCCTGACTGGTGAAGCTTGCCATCAGGGAGAGCCCGAGCGGGACATTGGCCACCGTTGCCGGTGCAAGGCTGGGATTAACCCGGTCGGTCACATGGACGTCCATGCGCGGCACCATCAAGCACATGTAGATGAGCGTCGCACCGAGGAACCAGTTGAGCCAGGCGCGCCAGTCCTGGTTGAACGCGACCACGATGACGCCAAGCACCATGCCCATCACCAGCGCGACCTGGATCAGGCTCTTGTAGCCGCCCGCGCCGGTCCAGGCGGCAACGGCGTTGAGGACATTGACGATGTACTCGCCGCCGCCGACCGTGAATATCTCGACCATGCTGCCTGACCCTTATGGAACGATGGAACGGGATTGCATCCCGCGCGACCAGTCGAGCGCGGCAGCCATCGACGGCGACATCGAAGCGGCGAGCATGTTCTCGATCATCGCGGTTTTCTCGATGATCTGCATGATCGCGGAGACCCGCGCCTGTCCGGTTGCTTGCCTCTGGGCGAGGCTTGACCGGACCTCGGCGACCTGAGCGCGCCAGATCGCAAGCTTGGCTTCATCGGCCGCGATGAAACTCGCCATCGAGCGTCCAGCCTCTGCGGTGATGCGCTCGAGAATGGCATAGAGGAGATCGATGCTGGCGATCTCGGCCAGCGTGTCGCGGTCGTCGGTTGCCATCCCGCGACCATAGGCCGCCTGAACTGTCAGGATCTTGTAGAGCGGGACCGAGGCTACCTGCAGGAGCTCCTTCTCTTCGTTCCCAATTGCAGTATCGCTGCGGATGGCCTCCACCATGCTACCAATGAGCCGAGCCACACGAGGCCGGATGGCTTTCGCACTCGTCAGGCTCATCTGCTGGAAGGTCGGATTGAGGCACTGGTCGGGCTCATCGCATCGGAACACCCGCACTGACTGACCCTGTGTCCCGTCAAGCAGCGCGGTTACCAGAGTTGATGAGGCATCGCCTGCGAAAGGCACGAACTTGCCCGCCTCGTCATCGCTTGGTGGAACATAGATCACCGTGCCAATGAGCGTCATCGCATATTCGGCGAGGTCACGGTCGAAGGTCCCGCCGGGGTTAAAGAAGGCGCTCTTTTTGAGGACGTGCCAGGTGTAGTTGCGCGCGACGCCGGGATTGACGTCAGCATAGTCAGTGCCGGCGCTGTCATTGGTTGAAGCGCGTTGTCCGCGTGTGCCGCAGCCATGCTTGGCTGCGGCGTAATCGGTGAAGATCCCTTCCGAATTGCCGATCGCTTCGCAGATCGCCTTGTCGGCCAGATCGCCCTTGGGCCAGATGCCGCCGACTAACCCTTGCGCCATCTCGCAGGAGTTAATCGAGAGATTATTCATGATCTGAGCCTTTTGGCTGAACTCCTGCATGATCTTGTTGCACTCGGGGCAGACGGTATCGATCGCCAGGCTGAAAGCGAAACCGACCGCATTGTTTGCGACCGCCTTCATGAGCGCGACCATCTCGCTTGCATTGATGAAGGAAAAGGAGCCGGCAAAGATGTCGATCCCGCCGCAGCCTGCCCGTGCTCTTGGGAGTTGGAGATTAGCAATGTTGGTCGTCTTTTGCGGAAAGCGCGTCCAGACATTGCCGAGGCTGTAATAGCCTGCTGACTGGCCTTCGAACGCGGTCGGGCCGGTGACATTCGCCGCCGCCCCCATATCGTCCATGAACCGGTCCATGCTGTCGCCTACATTTGCAGCGACCGGTGAAGCAGCCATGCTGGCTGCGGCTAGGGTGAGCGCCGCATTGCGAATGCTAGTAATCATGTCCGGCTTCCTTTGCGGTGAGGAGGTAGATGCGGTCCTTGAGCTCGTCGGCCGAGAGCACGCCATAACCAATCGGGATCGGGCGCTTCGCGACGCTGTCCCACAGTACCAGAGCCGGGGTGATCCCGGGCTCGAGACCCATGCGCGGACGCTGGCCGCTTTCGACCTTGTAGTCAGGGAAGTGCCGCGAGGGTCCGCCGTCGGTTGAGATCGCCCGCACCGTGATGCGCCAGCGATCCGCGACCGATCTGACGATTGGGCTCATGACCTCGCAAGCGCCGCAGGTCTGGGCAAAGAAATAGAACAGGCCGTAGCGCTCGGAGAGCCGCGCCATCACCGCGTCGCGATCGGCAGCGCGTGCATCCTGCCATTGCTTCTTGGCAAGCGCGCCGACCGGGCGCTCAAGCGTATAGTCAAGTTCGGGATCCTGCCAGATGGCGCGCTGCCAGACATCGGAGAACAACGAAGCCCGGTCGAGCTGGGCACGCTGGAAGCGGATATAGGCGGTGACGTTTTCCGGCGTCGGATAGAGGATCGCGCGCGCCTTGAGTTCGCGTAAGGTCCCCGTGACCGCGTCGAGTTCTTGCGTGGCGGTTACCTGGGCCGGTGGCTGCGCCTTCTGCGGCTCCTCCGCCGGCACCGGCTTTACGCAATAGAACCAGTAGCCGAGCCTGCGCTGCTCGCAGTAGAGGCTGTCTGCCGAG
Source organism: Erythrobacter sp. Dej080120_24 (assembly GCF_036322605.1). GTDB lineage: Bacteria > Pseudomonadota > Alphaproteobacteria > Sphingomonadales > Sphingomonadaceae > Erythrobacter > Erythrobacter aurantius. The sequence continues at coordinate 3,200,293 of NZ_AP027262.1, read as the reverse complement.
GCAGCTGGCTCTGTCTGGCGCGCTTCCTGGGCAACTGCCCGAACGGGAAGCAGTGCAGCGAGACACATGGCCAAGACTGGGAGGCCCAGCATCGGCAGTGATTGGCGGCGCGTCATTGGCCACTCCTTGCGTAATAGTCTTCGATTTTCTGCTGGATGAGGATGGAGGTCTCGAGCTCGTCGGGCAGCCGCGCGGCATCGGTGAACTCGGCAAAGACTTCGCTGAAATCCATGCGGGAAAGATCGAGCTGCGCGAATTCGTCGAGTGTGAACCCCTCGCACTGCTCTTCCTTGGGCTTGTCCCAGGGCTTGGGCAGCTGGCGCCGACCCTGTTCCTGGAGGATGCGCGAGAGTTTGCTCTCGAAGCAGCAATAGACCTTCTTCTTGGTCAGGCAGACACCGAGGAACTTGTCCGAGCAATAGGTCCCGACATAGGCGCACAGCCCCTGCGCATCGCGCTGGTGGAGCAGCACTTCCTCGCGGTCGCAGCCGAGCGCAACCAGCAGGCTGATGCCGGGGATGAGCGGGAAGCCCTTGCCCTTGCAGCAATTGAGCACGCCGAAGACCTTGGACGAGCAGGTGTTGCGCGTTCCCCGGAACAGGGTCAGCGTCTCCGGATCGAATTGCCCGCGCGCTTCGTCCATCGCATGAAGTGCTGTGACGGCATCTTTGAACTCGTCGTTGGCGGTGCGCTCGATCGTCTCGCAGCTGCCGTCGATGCAATAGACATCGCCGTCGCACACATATTGGGTGGTGCTGTCGGTCCCGGGGAGCGGGCACTCGTAGATGCGCTCCCAGGTCTCGCAAGGGTCCTCGTCGGTGATGCACTCTTCGCGGACAAAGCGGCATTCCCCCTGGCTTTCGATGTCAGAGCAGTCGGACGCCGCTTCGCGCGCGATGCAGGTGTAGCTGCGCTGCCATTCCCAGCAAGGCCGGGTTACCGCTACGCCATTGATCATCCGGGTTTGAGGAGCGCTATCGATGCACACCTCGTTACCGAGGGTGCAGTCTGAGTTGTTGGCAAACCCGCTGCAGTGGCTGTCATCCGGTGCGGTGTCGACAGCGGTGTCGGTGGTCACCGCATAATGGGTGTAGCGATTATCAGGCGCGTCGCAGCTGATCTCGGCGATTGGTTCCCCCGGTTCCGAGCAGAAGCGATTGGTGCCATTGCCGCGCCATTCGAGGCATGGGCCGGGCCGATAGCCGGTGGCTTGGCACGAACCGCTGTTGAATCCAGCACACAGCGGCTGCCCGAAACTGGCGCCGTCCTCGCTGCAGAGATAATGCCATTGCCGGTTCGAAGTGACCTGTGCGACGAGCGGGACAGCGCACTGCCCTGCTGATTGCTCGATCCTGGTACCTGCGTTGCAGGTGGCGGTATAGGTTCCGCCGCTAGCCGATCCCGGTGGCAGCGGGATGCAAGCACCTTGGCTGCCCGAGAGGGTCATGCCGCTGGTGTAGTCGAGCGGCGCCTTGTTGATTGCGATACTTCGCTTGATAACCTCCTCAATGTCCTTGGTCTCGAAGCGGGCCCGATTGGCGATGCTGTCGCGCATGGCGCGATAGCCTTGGTGTCCGGTGGCCGCCGCCGCGGCATTGCTCTCGATCCGGTCGGGATCGTCGGCGAGCGTTTCGAGCCCACGCACGGCATTGCGATCGTAGTTGGGGAGCGTGGATGCGTCAGGCTGCGACCGGGCAGCTTCTTGCGCGTCGCCGCGCAGGCTTTCGCCAAAGGCCTTTCCGTCCGCCCGCGCGTTCTGCTGCTGCGCGGACAGGGGCGCGGCGATTGCGAGAAGGGCGAGCAGTCCCAGGCTAAGCGATTGTGTGAACTTCATGGCCGCTCTCCTTCGAGGCGGCGGAGATGGAGGGCTGCGAGCTGCGCGCCCGGACCGCCTCCCGAAGCGAAGGTGTCGAGCACTTCGGCAACGCTGATATTGCCGGCGATGCGGTCGTGTGGCGGCACCTCGCTGGTGCAATCGAACCCGTCGCATGGGCTGAACTCGGTGCTCAGCATGACGAAGCTCGGTGCGGCCTCGATGTTGAAGGCGCGGAACAGCCTTGGATCGATGCCCAGCGAGCCGGCCGCGTCGCGTGTGCTCCAGATCGCAGCCAGGCGCTTCTTGAACGCTTCGCTGTTTCCTTGCGGGAAGCCGCGCAGCACGGTGACGCCTCCCGCCCTGGTCATGTCATGGACCAGCGCTTTCAGCGCTTCGGGCGGCATCGACAGGCTGGCAAAGGCAATGAAGCGCGGGGTTCCCCCGAGCGATGCCTTCTCGGCGGCGGCTTGCCCCGCGATCATCGCATCGAAGTCGAGGACGGCGTCGGTTTCGATTGCCTTGATGCTGTCCGCATAGGCCGCGCGATTGGCCTGCGCTTGCGCCTGGATAGCCTGTGCGTCCTCGGTCAGCGCCTCGGCGCGTTGGCGGGCATTAGTGCTGAGCGCCTGCGCATCATCGGCGTGCTGCGCCGCGCGCTCGCGGATCGCTTCGAGGTCGATGCCTTCGGGCGCGCTCTGGGCGAGAGCGAGACCACCGAGGGTGACGGCAAGGCCGACGGGCAAAAGGAGGAGGTGCTTGTTCATAGCGCGCAGCAGTTCCGCTTGCGCCAGACGAGATATCCCATGTCTTCGCCGATGGCGGGGATGACCTGTCCGGCCGATTGAAAGGTGGTGGAGGCGCCGATGGGCGGGCAGGCGTAACGGCCCGAGGTAGCCGGGTTTGGGTTGGTGGCCTGGAAGCGGTATTGCTGCTTGCGCATCACCGGCATCAAATATTTGCCGCACAGGCCCTTGGACCCCATCGTCCCCCACGAGACGAGTTCGCGGTGCAGCTTGTAGGCAAAGCGCGAGAGCACGAGCCGCGAGGCCTGGACGTGGCCTATGCTGGCCGAGACATTGCCGTTCATCGGATACATCGACCCCTGGCAGCCCGCGCACCAGAACATCTCGTCGATCGGCAGCTTCGCGGTCGAGGCGACGCAGTCGGCCGCACAGGCAGCGAGCGCCAGCGGGTTGGCGAAGAGCACGGCTTCGGGGTTGATGATCGCGGTGAGCTCGCTGTCCTGCCACAGCGGATCGATCTCGGAGATGTAAAGGATGTCGATCGATCCCGGCTCGAGGCACAGGAAATCGGCGACGATCTCCATCCAGTAGATCAGCGGATAGGCATACCAGTGGACATGCCAGCTCGAATAATACTGGCTCGCGCCGCCCACTGCCGATGGACCCGAGATCGAGCGGAAGCCGATATCGAAGCCAGGATCGAGTTTCATGCCGCCGAGGTTCACGAAGCACCAAGGCTTCATGCTGACATCGGCAAGCCGCACCGGTTCCCAGAAGCCCATCGCGATCCCGGGCCTCAGACCGCACAGGCACACCGGCAGGTCGGGGTTGTCGGGATCGGGCCGGCTCGACGGCCAGATGTCCAGCCCGCCGATGGAGATCGGGAACAGGCAAGACCAGCAGATGTCGGTGATCGGGTTGACGAAGCTGCCGGTGCAGCGTCCCGGACCGGCATCGGCCATGGCGGGCGTTGCGGTCGCTAGACCAAGAATGGCGGCCAGCATGAGCGCCAGCTTTCTTAAGTGCGTCATTGGGCTGTCCTCCTTTTCGGTGGCAGCGCGATTTCGCTGACCTCGAGCAGGCGGCCCTGCTGGCGCACGCGTGCGGGCACCGACCTGATCCCGAACCTTTCCGTGAGCTTGCCGCCCTGGTCGAAATAGAAGCGGCGTTGGCGGGCCTTCATCAGCTCGAGCGGCGCGCCCTTCACCAGGATCAGCTTGGCATTGGCGGCCTGCTTGAGCGCCCAGGCGAGCTGGTCGGGATCGTCGCCGTCGAGGAACAGGAGATCAGCGCGAAGGCCGACGCTGTCGAGCGGATTGACCCTCGTGCCGACGGCATGGATCAGCTCGCCTTTTGCCCCGCGGATATCGGCAGCGAGCGTAATCGTCGGATCGAAGTGCCAGCGCCGCGCTTCGCTGGCCCGGACAATCCCCGTGACAGGGTCGGGCCGGTTCACCCGCGCGATCGTGCGGCGTCTCAGGTCTTCATTGAGCCGCGCGGTCTCGCCCGAACGTTCCATCTGCGTCAGACGCGAATGGATCTGCTCGAGGAGGTCGCGCTCAATTACGGGAAACACCGTGCCGCGCTGGCCATAGTCGCGCGCCAGCACCTCGGCAGGGCAGAGCAGGACTGCAAGCAGCGCTGCAGGGAGGATGAGCTTGCTCACAGGATCGCCCTCCCGCTGCCGAGGATCTGGCCGCGGCAGACGAAGCCGATCTCGGCGTAGCGGCTGTCGAGGCCGCGGGGATGGCTGGTCCCGGTGTAGAAGCAGCCGTCGGGGATCGGTCCTTCGGGGCCTTTGTGAAGCGCAATGCCGAGACGGGTCTCATCGAGCCGCGCGGCGATCTTTTGACCGTTGATGAAGACCTCGTGACCGCGGTGGCTCACGACATCGCCCGGCACGCCGAGCACCCGTTTGCCGAAGAGCTGCGCGCCTTTCCCGAAATGGACTTCGACGAGCCTGCTTGTTGGCGGCTCGAAGAAGATCAGACTGCCGCGCTCGATCCGCGCATGCTTGTCGAGCCAGAAGGCCCAGTGGGGCAGGCTCGGGCTGGCATTGATGAGGAAGGCATGGTCTTTTGCGAAGGCGTCGACCGCGCCCCATACGAGCGGCAGCAGCACCAGGCCGGTCAGGACAAGCGGTCGTTTGATCGTGCGGACAAGACGAGAAGCAAAGTGCGTCACTGATCGCCTCCCTGCCCAAGCTGGCGGGCGATCCGCACGCGCAGTTCATCGGTAGCATCGGGGGCATCGCCCGCGAGCACCGCTTCGCCGACCAGCACCACGCGGCCATCGGCCCCCATTTCTGCAACAGCGCTTGTCGTGGCCTGGAGGAAGGCAAGCACGCGCGCCTGGCTGGCTTCGGGATCCTGTGCCCCGCGCGCTTCGGCATCGACGAAAGCCGCGATGGTCTCGGCAAGCCGGACGGTGACGATCTGCTGCCGCGGCTCGGACAGCTCGCGGCTGACCCAGGCTGCCCAGAGCAGTGCGGCAGCGAGCGCGAGCACGCCCAGAATTCTGAGCAAGAGCGGGCGATTAAAAGATTGTAATCTGCGCGTGTCAGTCACGGTTTGCCTCCCGGGCCGGATGGTTGTCGAGATCGACCGCGAGCCGCTTCAGGAAGCGCGGCATGCGAAACAGCGTCACCGCACCTGTCAGGACGAGGAAGCAGCCCTTGAGGTCCTGGCTGAACAGGCTGCGACGCAGCCCGTCGGCTTCGAGGTAGCGGTCCGACAGATTGGCGAGCTGGGTGAAGAGGCCGCCAAGGTCCCAGCCCGCAACGAACAGGAACAGCGCGAGCGGCAATCCCAGCACGATCAGCAACGAAGTCGCGGCAAAGCGCGCGGTCTCGATGAGGACGAAGCAGCTCCCTTGCAGGAATGGCAGCAGACTTCGGAGATTGGCCGGAGGTGTCCGGTCGACGAGATGCGAGACCATCATTGTCCGCCTCCCGCCACGATGCGGATGGCATCGGCGAGGCTGTGCCCGCGCCGCTCGCAGTCCTGGATCGCGGCATAGGTGTCGGGATCGGAGGAGTAGATCGTCGCCGAGAAGGGATCGAGCACGAGCCGGCCGACCGCCTCGGTCTCGGGACCCTTGATGAAGACCTCGCTGTACTCGGTCCCCGAACGCTTGAGGCTGCGGATCAGCGTCTCGGTGCGGTCGTCCATGTCGAGCCGCGCGTTCGCCTTGAAATCGGCGATCGTCTCGGCCTTCTGCTGGAGCACCAGCATCCAGTCGCTGTTTTCCAGGGCGGCGCGCGCGCCGTCGGACTTGTAATAATCATTGAGAGACTGCGTAGCGGTCGCGAGCGCGCCGCCGTACTTGCGCGCAGTGCGGGCGTAGGTCTCGACGAACTCGCCCATCGAGCCGCCCTTGAGCATCGCCCAAGCCTCGTCGATAAGCAGCAGCTTCTTGGTTGCTCGCGATGAGCGGGTCATCGCCTGGCTGGTCATGAACATGATTGCCGAGAGGACCACGCTCCTCAATTCCTCGCGGCTTGCAAGGTCACTCATCTCGAAGACGGTAAAATCATCGTCGAGCGCGAAGCTCGCCTTGCCCGCAAAGAACCCGCCGTAGCTGCCGCCGCGGCAGAAGGGCGCGATCGCGGTGGCGAGATCGCGGCCCGCTTCGCTTTCCGAGCCATGGAGCGCATGCGCGACATCGTCGACCGATGCGCCGCTTCCCAGGGCCTCCCAGGTCGCAGTCACCGCTCGGTCGATGAGCCCGCGCTCAGTGTCGCTCGGCGCGGTGCCGGGACGCGCCATCTGGCCGACGATCGCCTTGATCATGGCGAAGCAGTCGAGGCGGTAATCCTCGTCTTCGTGCGCGCGGGCATCATCGACCATCGAGAAGGGGTTCAGGGAAAAGCCCGAGGCGAGCGTGAACTCGACGAAGCGTCCGCCCTGCAGTTTGACCGAATGCTCGAAGCTGCGCCCGTCGTCGATCACCACGACCTTGGCGCCCGCACCGCGCAAGGCGGCGCAGAGTTCCTGCAGCAGCACCGACTTGCCCGAGCCCGACTTGCCGCAGATCGCGATATTGTGATTGCCGGCAGTGTTTTCGAATGGCGACCACCAGAAGGGCTGGCCGCGCCGACCGACGAGCAGGAGGTGCGGGATCACGCCGCCGAGATATTCCCCCTGCATTGGCGCGATATGTGCCGCTGTCGTCGAGAGCATGGTCTTGAGGCGCTTCAGCCGCGCCATGTCGTCGGCTAGGCCATCGGCAAGGCTCAGGGGAAAGGCAGCGACGAGGCCCTGCAGCTGGAGGAAGCGCTCGTCGGCAAGGTCCCATCCCGCTGCCTTGTAGATCGCCTTGATGATGCGTTCGTGCGCGTCGCCCTGGCCGAGCGGCGAGATGCTGGTGAGCCCGTAGAACAGCTTCACGAGTTTCTTGCCGGCCTGGAGTTCGGCCTGGACGTGGCGCCATTCGGCCGACTGTTCGGCGAGCTTGGGAAGAAAGCGCGCGCTCTTGGTCTGGCTGAGGCTGGTCGTGCGCATGAACTTGAAGCCTGCGCGCGCCGATGCGGCTTCCTGGTCGGGGTAGACGAGGCACAGCATGGTTGCCGTCGGACAGGGAAAGCGCAGCTTGTCGGTGAACATGTCGCCGATGAGCCGCGCGCATTCCCAGGGCGCCCAGCGCTCAGGGGTAGAGCGCACGGCATAATGCCGCACGTCGAAATGGTCGGGATAGCATTCGCCGACTTCGAGATTGCCCTTTTCGTCGCGGCCCGTCTCGCGAAAGCGCTCGGTCCTGAGGATCAGGCGATCGTCGCCGACCTCGAGCTCGATGTCGCGGCGGATGGCCTGGACATCGAGCGTATCGTGGGGGTTCCACGCATGGATGTCGGTCTCGTGCGCGGTGGTCGGCGAGGTGAGCTCGTCGATCAGCGCCAGCAATCCGCCCGGACGCAGCTCTTGCGCGAAGAGGCCGGGCGAATGGAGCATGCCCATCAGGCCTTCGCGGCATTCGGAGAGTTCGGCATCGGTCACGCTGCCGGGCACGGGCACGCCAAGCGAGACGATCAGCCGGACGTTGCGGGCGTGGAAGGGCGCATGCGCCGAGCCCGAATTCCAGACGAGATCGTAAAGGCGCCTGGTGCGCGCCCTGGCGATGGCCTCGTAGATGCCGCCCTGCTCATAGCGCGGAGCGAACCAGGGGCCGACCACGCTGCCGATCCGCGGCGATGCGAAGTTCAGGACCTGGAGGCAGGCGCCCTGCGGCAGGCCTTCGGAGAAGAACTGGCCAAGGATCTCGCCAGTCCGTTCGTCGGCCCCGATCAGCGGGGTGACTTCGAGCACGAAGCCCTTCGAGCGGGCGTTGCGGTAGAGCTTCGCCCCCTCGTCATAGACCCGGTAGGGCAGCCAGTCCGAGAGCATATCGAGCCCGAAATGCGCCTGCGGCTTCTCAGGCCGAGCCGTGTCGGCAAAAAGCCTGCGCGATATTGCGTCGCGCGCGGCAGCAAGGGATAGCGTCACTGGCTCTCTCCTTCGGTCATGTCAGGGTGGGGGACCGGCTCGCGGGGAGGGGTAAACGAGCCAGGTCCCCCGGGTTCCGGCGCGTCAGCGCCGGGCATCGCCGGAACGGGCTGCGAGGGGATGAACAGCTGTTCCGGCAATGTGTCTGCCTCTTGGGTTTTTGGCGGTTGGAAATCGGGTGCGGGGTTGCCCTCGCGCGTCGCGGCAATGGTCGATGCCAGCGAGCGCAGGACTTCGCGGCGGCCCTGCGGCGCGCGCCAGCCTGTCCCTGCCTGCTCGGGCAGCGTCAGGTGAACGACGCGCGCCTCATGGTCGCGGCCCGCCGCGTCACGGTAGGGCGTCAGCACGACCTGCAGGCGGCGAACCGCTTCGCCGGTCCGGGGCACCGTCCGATGCGCGTCAGACGCGTCAGCCTTCTCGATGCCGGTCGCCCCGGCATCGATCGCGGAAGTTGGCGCGCAGGTCCCTTCGGGAGCGCGGCAGGCAAAGCTGCCTTTCACATTGCCGCCAAGGCTGGCGCAGCCACTGGCGAGGAGGAGCGGCGCAGCGAGCACCACGGCGCGAAGGATCGGGAGCCGGCTCATTGCGCCTCTCCCTTGCCCTCGGCGACGAAGCGGCGGATCGCCGCGGCATCGCGGTAGCCATGAAGCACCGCCCCATCGCGGGCGCGCACGATGACCGGAGTTCCGGCAAACCCGTTGGCCTTCGCGAAGGCTTCGTTGGCATCGAGTGCCTTGGCGTCCTTGCAGGTCTTGGCACTCGCCGGAGCCTGGCCGGCATAGGCTGCATGGAGCGCCTTTGCCGGATCCTTGGCGCACAGCACGGCCTCGGAAATCTTGCGGCTTGCCGCGCCGAAGATCGAGATCGGTCGCTCTTCGATCATAACCCTGGCCTTGGCGAGTTCGGCCGCCAGGCGCTGGCAGTACCCGCACTGGAAGTCCGAGAAGACGACCAGGCGTTCGCCCTTAAGGTTGCCCCAGTGGATCGCGCCTGCAGCCGGAAGTGACGAGAGGTCGACATGGCTGGCAGCCGCTTGGATCGGCGTTTCGTCGCGACCTGCGGGAGCATCGCTGGCTACGCGCGCCGCCCCAGCCGCGAGCAGGTCGGGATTGAGTTTGAGCAGGCGGGCGGCCGTCACGTCGCGCCGCTCTTCCATGTCGTAGAGACGACCCACGAACAGGTAGCGGGCGGTCTCGTCGATGTAGAACAGCGTGTGGCCCGAGACGACTTCGCACCAGGGGCCAAGCGTGTCGCAGCTGATCGCATCGATCGGGGTCTTGGGCAGCCGCAGATTCAGTGCCTGCGCGACATCGCTCGCCATGCCGGCAGCGCTCGCAGGTATAGCGGTGACGGCAGAGACTCCGAGCGTCAGCACGGCGGCGGCGCTCGAGAGCGCAAGGGCAAGGTGGGCGGCGCGGGCCTTCAGGCTTGGCGGCGAGTCATTGTAGTTCATTTGGAGGGGCTCCTGACGTGGACGCCGTCGAGAAAGACGATCTCGACCTCAATGCCGGTCGGCATCTCGACGACGGGTTGGTATTGTTCGGCGCGTTCGATGAGGTATCGGCTGACGGTGTCGGCGGCTTCGCCGGCACCCTGGCCAAAGCCACCGGCGAGGATGTCGGTCGGCGATAGCGCTTCGCGTTGACCGTTGGCGCCGACAGGCTGCGTGAAGATGCCGTTGGCGTTGGCTGAGAATCCGCGCCCGAACCCGCCGACGATCCCGGCCATCAGTGCTTGGGCAACAAGGCTGCCTTCGCGGCTGACCACGCGGCCACGCACACCCGACTTTCCGGCAAAGGAGATGAACCCCTTGACCTCGCTCACCGCGAAGCGCCCACCGGGCTGCGCGCAGGTCATGCGCACCAGCTTGACGTAGACCTTCTCCGCCGAGAGATCGCCGCGCGCAGCGCCATTGACGAGGCAGCCGGTAATGTCGGTGGTGAGCAGCTTGCCCGCGCGCATGACCGAGCGGGCCGGCCCGGTGATCCGGAGCACCACGGGAAGCGGATCGCTCTGGCTCGCAACGCCGGTCGAGGCATCGACCCCGACGATGACCGTTGCCGGTGCGTAGCTGTTGGGCGGGAGGTAATCGCGGCTCGCTTCGAGCAGCAAGGCCGGCGCTGTCTCAGCCGCACGCGGCTTGCCGTCCTTGCCCACATTGTCGGTGAAACTCATCAGGCTGAGTTCGCCGCCTTGTGCCGGTGCCCCGGGCTGCGGTGACTGGATGGCCCCGCTCGTTCCCACGCCGGGGTCGTAGGCCGGTGGCGGCGGCGCGGCGGCCGACGCCTTCGCAGCGTCGCTGAGCTGTGACCGCAGATTGGCATTCTCGGCCGAGATCGCGTCGATCGCTGCCTGGCCGTCGGAGCGCATCTGCGCGTTTTCGCTGCGCAGGGCTTCGAGCTCCTGCTCGATTTCAGGGCGTGGCAGCTGGGCCTGCTGCAGATCCTTGATCGCGCGGCCCTGTGCATCGAGCCGGTTACCGTAGCTCGCGACGAATTCGCGCTGCGAGAGGTTGCGATTGACGAGGCCGCCAGTGTCGATCGTCGCCGCACCATTGGCATCCGCGCCAGCCTCGTCGCCGTCGCCGCCGAAGATGAACATCCCGCCGCCGATGAGCGCGATGGCCCCGATCCCGGCGAGCAGCATCTTCTGGCGCTGCGCGATCTGCGAATTGAGGTTGCGCCCCCCGCTTTCGCGCGCTTCCGGCGAGCCTGGCAGCGGCCTCTTTTCGGCGTCCTTCTGTGTTGCCTCGGCCATCAGTCGAGCCCTCCTTTGGCAAAGACAAGGAAGGCACTGGTCGCTTCACCGGGAGCGAGTGCATCGCGGCCATAGGCAAAGGCGAGCGCGCCGGCGGGAGCCTCTCGCTCGGAGCCAAGCGCAAGGCTCTCCTGGCCAAGGTTTCGCACGAGGAAGCGCTGTCCGGTCAGTTCATCGCCCTGGTATTCGGCGACCAGCTGGACCTCGATCCCGCCGGTGCGGCGCGGAGCAGAGAGTTCAGCGCGCGCCGTGAACCCGGGCAGGACGGCATCGCTCGCCATCGCCTCGATCAGGCGGATCGCGGCGTCCTCGGGGCCGGTCTCGGTCTCCCATTCAGTAGCCGCGGTTTTAGCGAGCGCAGGATTGGTGATGAAGAGCTGGGTCGCCTCCTGACCGCCAAGGCGGCAGGCGAACTTGTAGACGTAGCCCGCCTTGCTGGTCGCAAAGAAGCTGACCCGGGCAGCGGCAAATTGCGGGGGCACGGAGATATAGATGTCTCCGCGCACCGGCTCATGCGTCACCTGGAAGTCGTTATAGGGAAAGCCGCTCGCGATCTTCGAGACATTGGCAAAGCCATCATCGATGAGCGCGATCCGGGTGAGTTCACCGCGGGCGAGCTCGCAGTCGATGGTCGCATTGTCGGCCGCTTCGACGAACTGGTCGGCATACGCCGGAACCGGCGCGAGCGCGAAGGCAAGCACGGCGAGGCCAGTCAGCTTGAGCCCGGGATCGGTGCGCCTTGTCGCTCGATACGCGAAACAGGCAAGGCCGGTTCCGGCAAGCGCAGCAGCGAGGGGAGATGGGAGAAGGCTCATTGGCCAAGTTCCTCCTTGTCGGTGGGAAGTTGTTCGAAGCCGGCGAGCGCGAGGCTGAGGCCACGCTTCGACCAGCGGAAACGGAAGGAGCGGCGCTGGCTCGCGATCACCTGCGCGCCGACGAAGGTCTTGAGCGTGCCGGTGACGGTCGAGGTCAGGGCCTTGGGATCGACATGCATTTCCGCGATCACGAAGGCCTGGCTGATGTCCGAGCCGCGCTGTTCCTCGACGATCTTGACGAGCTCGGCCTTGAGGCGGCCGTGCGCGGCGGGATCGGCGAGCTTCAGGATGTTCGCCATCCAGTAGTCGAGGCTCTCGGGTGCCCGGTTTAGGAGCATCAGCGCCGTGTCGCGGGTGACGAGCTCGAGATAAGGCGCGTCGATCCCGCCGCTCGAGACGGTGATCCGCTCGGCGGTGATCGGCACCAGCACAACCTGCTCGTCGCGGGTGACCGCGGCGCCAAGGCTGACCAGCGTGGTGAGGCCAAGGACACCTGCCAGCACGGCAAAGCGGTTGCGTTGCCGGAGGTGGGTCTGCGCCTGTTCGTGCGCGAATTCTGCTCGCATGGGTCGCCTCCCTCAGCCCGCCAACAGGCGGCAGTGGGAGGGCGGCGTGGCCTTGAGCCCGAGAAAGCTCCCGGGCAGGTACCAGTACGCAGCATGCACCAGTGCCGAACCGGCGCCGCGTGCCTTTGCCTTCCGCAAGGCAAGCCAGGCCCCGGCGGCCAGGCCGATACCGATGAAGATATGCTGCGAGAGAATGCCCCAGGCGAAGGGAATGAAGATCCCTGCAAACTCGTCGATGGTCCAGAAGCCGATGAGCTCCGGGTCGTCGAGCCGCCGTGGAACGAGGTACCTGTCGGCCATGCCGCCCTCCTGTCGTGACCGGATCCGCTGATCAGATGACCGCGGTCACGACCGAGGTGACGATCGGCACGCCGGTGCCGACACCGATCCCGACGCCGACCGGCACCGCGACCTGGCCAAGCGAGAAGCGCCCGGAGGCAAGGCCGATCAGACCGCCCGCGAGGCTGAGTACGGTGATGATCTTGCCACCCGAGCCTTCGAGGAAGTGGTGAACTTGGTTAGCGCGGGATCGAAGGTGGTGTCGGCGCCGGCAAAGGCGGCACCGGCGCAGGCCAGCGCCACGCAGGCGGGAAGAATGTAGTCGCGGCTACGAACGCGGTTGAGCGTACGCTGCTGGACCGGAAGGGCAGTCTTGGTGGTCATGGATGGAACCTTTCGAGGGATTGAACATCAGCCAGCGATGCGTTCGCTGTATGTTCTTTCCTCTCCCCGGAGCCGGGCTGTAGGAAATCGGGAACTGGATTTTAGGGCTGCCGACCAAGCAAAAAGCGACATCGGACGGTGCGCTGGACGGGATTCGCGCAGGTTGATCGCGGATCAGCGCCGACTGTGCCGAGTTTAGCGCGAAGCGAGCCGCGATACGCGTGAACACGACCGGAATTCGCGCGAATCATCAAAGGAAGTCGAGACGCTGCTTCCTTTATGTTCGCTAAATGTTCTTTTTGTTTTCCTACAGGCTTCCTTCGCGGTTAGCCGGTGAGTCGACCACTTCCAGAGATAAGGAATCGTCGATGAGAAATACTGCACTCTTTGCTGAACAACAGGTCCGCGCCGACCTCGCCCGGCTGCTTCTGGCAGCCGTCGAGGTCAGCGGACGCCCGCGCTGCGACATTGCGCGCGAAGCTCAGATCCATAAGGATGCCTTGCGCCGCATCCTTGCCGGCGACCGCTCGGCCAGCCTCGGAGAAGCCTTGCGCATTCTTGCTGCAAGCCAAGTCGCTCCTCATGCGCACTTGCTCCTTTTCCTTGTCAGCAGCGGCGATCACGCGATCGCGTGGCTGCAATCGGACCTCGCGCAATTCTTCGAGGTCTTCTCCGGCGAGCTACCCTCGGCGCTCGAGCGCGTCCTGGGCAACCAGGTTCACGATGTTAAACCGCGCTGGGCCAAGGGTACCGCGCATCGTGTTGCACGGTTGCTCTCCGACCATATTGACGAACTCGAACGCAAGGACGCCCTGATGGGCGATATCTTCGAAGTTGCCGAAGGAGGCCACCGTGGGTGATGAGATCGACAGGAAAGCGACGGAAACCCGCCGTGTCACCCGGCTTATTCGCTTGCGCGAAGTGCAGCACCGTGTCGGACTTGGCCGGTCGACGATCTATCGCTGGATGAGTGAAGGAAGGTTTCCAAAACCGGTCCAGCTTGGCGGTCACGCTGTTGCCTGGGTTGAGGCCGAGGTTGAGGCCTGGATTGCCGCGTATGTCGAATAGCCAAGTCATTAAGCCCGTCTTGTCCTTAAGGCTCTCTATGGCAGGAAACTCTACCCACAAATGGTCTATTTTCAGGTGGTAGAGCAGCCACTGCGCCCGCAAGGGCGCGAGCATGCGTTCAAGCGGGCCGCGCTAGGCTTTGCCAGACTCTACGCTGATGAGATTGCCAAAGGGATGCACTGACGCCTTGGAGGCCGCTCTTCATGACGCGCTTGACATCTTGGGTGGCTCAAGCGGACCAGGAGAGTTCAGCATCACCTTTCCGGGGTTCTGGCCTCAAAAATTTGGGCAAGCCACAAAATTCATAACCACGTTACGACCAAGCGTATGCGGCAAGCTTCATCATAAGTGGGAATGGCGCGGAAAATCTATCAGATTCCCGACCCGACGAACGCACAGAAGGCGCTGTTTTGAGACATCGGTTTGCACATCATACGCAATACCATATACGTCATGATTATACGGCATTGCGTATAAATGAAATCCATACGATAAACCGTATGTTGACGGCATATACGCTTTATCGTATAGAAGGCAAATGAGCCAAGTCATTAGGTCATCGAAGATTTTAGGCGCGTCAATCGCGCGCGCGCGCAAGGCCAAGGGCATGACGCAGGTCCAACTCGCGTCCAAAGCAAGCACACGCCAAGCCACCATCTCAGATCTGGAGAACGGGAAAGGCGGGACGCGCGTTGATATTGTCCTGACCATCCTTGCCATCCTTGATCTGGACATCAAGCTGACAGCCCGCGCCTCTGATCCAACTGACATATCCGATTTGCTCTAAACAATGGCGCGCGCGAAAACCCACCAACCGCTCGACATCTATCTGAACAGCCGTCTGGTTGGTCAGCTGATGAAAGCCGCTAGCGGCGAGGTGTCTTTCAAATATGATGAAGGCTGGCTGGCGCTCGACAACGCATTGCCAGTCTCGCTATCACTACCCTTAAGAGAAGACCGATTTATCGGCGCGCCAGTGCTGGCTGTTTTCGACAACCTCCTCCCCGACAATATCGAGATCAGGAAATCGGTCGCAGCATGGATGGGCGTAGGTCATACAGACGCCTACAGTCTCCTGTCAGCCGTTGGGCGTGATTGTGTCGGCGCGCTGCAATTCCTGCCTGAAGGCGAAGAGCCTCAGGCACTCTATGCCATAGAGGGGCAGGAGCTTGATGAGGAAGCGATTGCCGACATCCTCGCCAACCTGAAATCTGCGCCCCTAGGGCTCGGCCGCGACAAAGGCTTTCGCATCTCGATCGCAGGCGCACAGGAAAAGACGGCGCTGACAAAATGGAAAGGGCAATGGCTCCGGCCACATGGAACGACACCCACGACACATATCATCAAGCCACCCATAGGGCAGGTGGCAGGTGGCATTGCGCTCGATAACAGCGTTGAGAACGAATATTTCTGCATGACCCTCTGCCGAAATCTCGGCCTGCCTGTCGCAAAATGTGAGATTGCCTACTTCAACGACAAGCCAGCACTCGCCGTTGAGCGCTTTGATCGACGCATTGAGGAAACGCGCATCTTGCGACTGCCGCAGGAAGATATGTGTCAGGCGCTTGGAGTGCCTCCCGAACTCAAATATCAGAGCGACGGCGGTCCGAATATGGAGGATATCCTGATCTTCCTGCGCGGCAGCGATACGCCGCTTCCTGACCAGGCCACATTCCTAAAAGCCAATATCGTCTTTTGGCTCTTGGGAGCGAGCGATGGCCACGCCAAGAACTTCAGCATCGCCATGCGTCCAGGCGGGCGTTTCGCGATGACACCGCTCTATGACATCCTGAGTGTCGAGCCGACATTCGCGGCAGGCACGATCGAGAAGAATGCCTATCGGCTTGCGATGTCGGCGGGCACTAACCGCCACTACCGCATGCATGAGATCATGCCGCGTCACTTCATCCAGACAGCGTCCAAAGCGGGGGTGGGAGCGGGCGATGCACGCGCGGTATGCGAAGAAGTGGCTGCAAGCGCAGAGGCTGCACTGGCTCAAACGCTCGACGGCTTGCCTGATGGATTTCCGGGCGATCTGACAGGACCGATTGCGGAAGGGTTTCAAGGCCGTCTGCGCATATTGGAGCATCTGGACTAGCTCATATGCTCTCGTGCCATTCGGGTTCTGACGTGCTCCCCTGAAATGGGACCAGCTTTCGGGTGGCAGAGCAAAAAGATTCGGACGACAATGAAGTGAAGCAGGTTCAGTGAAGAGCAGATCATCGCTGTATCTAAGGAGCAGGAAACCTCGCAAGCATCCGCCTATGGCTAAAGTCTTTTGTCAACAGGACCTAGGCAATTTACCCTGCAATTCGTACGGATTAAGGAAAAGCAGGGTAAGTCTTGCGTTTCTGGCTTTTACCCTGCATTTTCGTGAAATCGAAAATCGCAGGGTAATTTATGAATTTCCAACCGTTCTCCGACGAACAGGCGAGGGTGATCGTCAATCTCGAGCAGGTCTACCAGGTCTGGATGGAGGCCCTGCGCGCACTGAACGACATGCCCTACAACATGCGCATCAAGGAGGTCTCTGGTCGAGAATATCTTTACGAGGTTACGGATCGACGCGGATCGATGAAGAGCAAAGGCCCGCTCGATGAGGAAAAGCAGGCTGAATTCGACGAATACAAGGCCGAGAAGGCACAGCTCAAGGAGCGCCTTGCGGGAAGCAGGGAAGCGCTCAAGGAACAGGCGAGCCTGTACCGTGCGCTGCGTCTGCCAATGCTCCCGGCAGAGGCCGGCAAGATCCTGCGCGAGGCCGACCGCCTCCGCTTTCTGGGCGATCAGGTCATGGTGGTCGGGACCAACGCTTTGATCGCATATGCCCTGGAGGCAAACGGATTCATTCGAGATGCACCAGACACAACACTGGATTTTGACATGGCGTTGACCGGAATCGAGGCTGATGAGGACCGACCAACCTTGTGGAAAGTGCTCAAGGAAGCCGATACGACCTACTCGGTGAATACCGAGCGGCCCTTCCAGGCACGCAACGCCAAAGCCTACGAGGTGGAAATCCTTTCGGCCCCCAGCCGCATTGGCGGACAAGTTTCGCAGGACCGACCTCGGCCCATACCGCTAAGCGAACAGGAATGGTTGTTGAATGGACGGTCGGTCGATCGCGTGGTTGGTGTACGCGATGGCGAAGCCGTGCGCATGGTTGTTCCCGATCCGCGATGGTTTGCCTTGCAGAAACTCTGGCTGGCGGAAAAGCCCGGGCGCGATCCGCAAAAGAAGCCCAAGGACCGAAAGCAAGGAATTGCCGTACTTGATGCCGTCTGGGTCGCCATGCGGCATTACCCGTTAGATGAAGACTTCTACAAAGAGCTGCCCGATGCATTGAAGCCGCATTTTGAACGGTGGGATGCCAACAAGCCCCAGCGAAATTGAACGATCGCGGAGCGACGGAATATCTGGCTGCATCGTGTCTAACTCGAAGTTCGCCGAGGCCTTGGTCTCAAGGCTGAGAAAGTAAAAAGCCGTATATATATATCAGCAGCATATTTGACTTTGCAGGCCTCTTTTGTGGGCTTCCTCGAAAACCACATTGAAAGGCCCGCAGGGGCGATATTTGACGTGCCCTCTTGTCATGAAGATCGGCCTTGATTTTGGAGACAGAACTGACTGTCAATTGTCACGCGACGCTTGACAATATGGGGTGTGGTGACTCGATCGGCGCTATGGAAATCGGATCCATCAGGCACAATAGTCTGCGCCGTTTTTTCGCGACTGGCAATGCCAAGGGCTTGGTAGGCGATGTCGGTAGGCTCTAGAAGATGCTTGCCTTTATAGATGCCGCTGAAAGTATGGATGAGCTGTTCGTTCCTCCAAACTTCGGCCTCCACGAGCTTGCAGGAGATCGAAAAGGCACTTGGTCGATGACTGTGACACGCAACTGGCGTTTGACATTTAGCGTGAATGAAGAGGGCGCACTGATCGATATGGATCTGGAGGATTATCATGGCGCTTAAGATGCATCCCTCGCTCGCCGTTCATGTCGGCGACTGGCTCAAGAGCGAAATTGTCGTGCCTGCCGGTGTCAGCGTAACCGACCTTGCGGCACACTTCGGTGTCTCGCGGCAGGCGCTGAGCACTTTGCTCAACGGCAATGCCAATCTCTCTGCAGATATGGCGATCCGCTTCGAGAAGGCATTCGGGGTCAGGGCCGATACTCTGCTGCGGATGCAGACAGCCTATGATCTAGCCCAAGCCCGGGCGCATGAGGACGAGATCAAGGTCAGGAAACTCGCAGAGGCGGTGTGACTCCTCGAAGCTAGTCGAGCCAAAAAATATGGCCCCGCTGAGGCGGGGCCGGAAGGGTGAGAGCTCGTTAGCAAATTTCGAGCCCTTCAGGTCGCGTCATTGTGCTGACCTGCCCCCAAGAAAGTGGTCTGTTTTAAGAATTAGAGAAACGGCTATTGAGCCGCTACCCGTTTCTGGACCACCTCGCGAAAGCGCGGCCTCTGAAGGCTTGCATTGTCTTTCGTGAGACGAGGTGACGCTCGGTATTGAAGGTATTGTAGATCGCCGAGTGGGTGGAAACGAAACGTTGAGCTTGGCCCTGCGACTTGAGGCGCTGCATCTTTCGCTCTCGCCTTCGGACAGGAAGGTGTGAATTTTCCGCGCGATTGTTTTCCTCCAGCCGGCCTGGTTGATGGCGGGCGAGGGCACCCAACTCGCGCAGCGCCGCTCTTTAAGAAGCGAGACCGTCCGTCACGATGGCCTCGGGTACAAAGCCCTGGTGCTTGAGCTGTTTCATCAAAAATTTCAGCGCTTGCCTCTTTTTCCTTCGCTTCTGGACGAGGATATCGAGGACCTCTCTTTCCTTGTCGACGGCCCGCCACATGAACATTCGCTTGCCGCCGATCTTAACGACCATCTCATCCAGGTGCCAGACGCAATCGGGCCAATTTTGGATATCTGGCGCGACGGCTGCTTTGCGCCACACTTATCGCCATCGCCTCATCCAGGATTGTAGAGGCTCTATACTTTCATTGAGCTCTGCGATCTCGGCCTAGCTCAGGTGATGTAGAAGACCTGGCACCGGCGCATATCCCCGCTTGTTCAGCGATCACCTAACCAAGTTCCACGTTCGGGGAGGAGCCTGCTGCCGAGATCGTTATCGGCAAATCAGTTCTCCAATGCCACGACGCGGGCTTCAACTTGTTGGTCAGAGCCGACCGCGCGCAAATAGCGTTTGTATTCCGCTAGTGCGAGTTCCCGGTTTCCTGCCTTGTCTTCGACCTGCGCTGAAAAGAGCGTGAATTCGTCATTGTCGCGATAGGCCCGGCGGGCTGCTTCCAATGCCGTGCGAGCAGCGATCATGTCATTCGTCATGAGTGCGTGACGGGACTTCTGCCATTGCAGGAACGGGTCCGAAGCATGATTGGCAAGCGCCACACGTAATGTCTCGCCAGCTTGCTCCACTTGCCCAAGGTCGAGCTGCAAACCGGATGCTGCCGCCCAGGGGGTGACATGATGCGGATATATCTCGCTGGCACGTAGGTAGTGAACGAGCGCCTGATCAAGCTTACCCTGAACGATATCAAGCCGTCCGTTCGCAACCAGTGCCTGGAAATTCTCCGGATCGTTCTTTAGAGCGACTTGCGCGTATTCTTCCGCATCATCGGCATTATCGAGGTCGATCAGATGTTCAGCCGCCATGGCATTCAGGTGGACGTTATCGGGAAAACGCTGCAGCGCTTCATCCATACCGGCCGCAAATTCCTCTTCCTGGCCGATCTGTCCCAGGGCCCAGAGCGTCATCCGGAAATCCTCTGAAGAAAAATCCGTCGGCTCAACGTCTCCGTATAGCTCCAGCGCGGCTTCAGGCTTTCCTTGCAGGAGCAGGGCGTGCGCCGTGGCAATCCGGCGGTCATCTTGGGTCAGCGCGGTATCGGACAGTTTCTCGATTGCTGCCATCGCCGCATAACCTTCGCCCAATTCGAGCATCAATCGCATTTGCAGTCGGTAAACCTCGTCGGTCGCTTCACCATTGCTGAAGATGTCCGCAAGATGCGCGCGAGCGATGCGATACTCGCGATTTTCGAACGCCTCCTGGGCGTCCTCGATCGAAGATTGCGGTGTTTCACCACAAGCCGAGAGGGTGAGGGCGACGGATGCCACCAGCGCGTTCAGCACAGAGTTAATCGTCTTCATTCGATAACTGTTACTGCCAAGCCAATGAAATTTTGGTGAAACCAAACGCGAAAAGGCCGCCTCCCCGTGAGAAGCGGCCCTCTTGTGCTCGCCACTACTAACCGAAATCAGGCAGGCTTCTTTTTCTTCTTGGTCAGCTTGCGGCTGCCCATTGCGGCTGCAACCCCCGCGCCGAGAAGCAGAATACCGCTGGGTTCAGGCACATTGGTGCCGCCCGACGAAGTCGACGAGATACCCCCTGAGGTGGTCGACGAAATCCCGCCCGTCGATGTCGAAATGCCACCGCTTGACGATGTCGTGGTGGTCGAACCGCTGCTGGTCGAGGTCGACGTTGTCGTCGATGTCGATGTGGAGCTGGACGAGCTCTTGCTCGACTTTGAACTCTTGCTCGATTTCGAACTCTTCGTGAAAGAGCCGCTCTTGCTCGACTTGCTGCAGAAAATGAAGCACTTGCTCGACTTCGAGCTCTTGCTCCAGGAATATGCTGACGCTTCGCTGGGAGCGACGGCGCCAACCGAAGTTGTAGCGATAGCGACACCGATCACGGCCGCCTTCGTCATTTTGATGTACTGCATGCTAACCCCTAGTCTTCAAATCTATCCGAAACACGAAGAGACTGTTTCTGGGCTAGGTTAAGCAACGGCCGTGCCAAAATCGCGAAAATGGCAGAAAACCGGGAGAGACGAAGGTTAACCGCCTTTCGGACTACCGTCCGGTTGTAAGTATTTCCGTCACATTTCGTGGTTAACCGGACGTCAGTCGTGCCAGATTCCGATTATGTGAGCGAGCGGTGTAATCTGTGTGCTGGCGAATTCGTCAAAGGCTTCGGCCTTGTCCGGGTCCGGGAAGTAGTTGCCGCTGATCGATACGCGCTTTTGCGAGCTCATGTTCCGCTTGGTGTAATGCGGTGCGTATGAGGGGAAGATCACGAGATTGCCGACTGAGGGCGAAATCTCGAACATGGTGCGGCGGGCAACAGCGTCCATCGCGAACACCAGTTCACCACTGTGCTCTGGATAATTGGAGTAATAGACCCAAGACAAGCCATCGGGCCAGTCGGCGCGAATATGGGTGTGGTAGTCCGTGTTCTGACCCGGGTTGAGAATGTGACCCCATGACTCTGCTTCCTCAAAGGATTCGAAGTACGGGTTGAGCATGCGGAAAAAGCCATCGATGCGAGCCAGCAGCTTCGCGACTTCGGGATGCTCGTAGGGCAACAGCGAATCTTCCGACTTGGTATCACCCACTTCGGTGCAACGCCGTTCATCTTCTTTCGCAACCACCGCGCGAGTGATCTCCGCGTTGTCGAGATCGACGCCGATCGGCACCACGAGATGTCCGATGGACAACATGGGCGAGAAGTATTCGAACGGATCTTCCGAAACCGGGGTCACACATGAAAGGTCTGGCTGAAACGGTTTGCCCACGCTGAAACTCCCTCGAGCAAATGGAATAGCCTGGGCGTTAACCGTGAAAATTTAAATAGATGTGAAGTTCGACCGAAGTCCGGACTGCCGGTATGACCCTAGAACTTTTTGCCTTAGCCGGCCTTGGCCGGGCGAGAAGGTTTGGCGTGAACCCAACGCCGGCGAAGCCAGCGCATTGAAGTTCACGGCCCCCCAGGCAAGCGTTCGTCATCAATCAGGGTAAGTAAGGAGAGCCGGTTGCCGAGATCTGCCGCAAGGCTGGGATCAGCCAGGCGCCCTATTTTTGCTGGAAGAAGAAATACGCCGGGCTGATGCCGTCTGAGATGCGGCGGCTGCGCGAGCTGGAGGATGAGAACAGTAGGCTCAAGAAGATCTTGGCCGATCTGATGCTCGATCGCGAGACGCCGCAGGACGTTATCAAACGAACACTCCAGACCTGAGCGGTCCAAGCTTGGGTCACAGCGCACAACAACCGCCCGGCTCTATATCCAGCTGGGGGAGGGGCACTTCGCCTCGAACACAAGAGGGTCAAATGATCCAAACTTTGTGAAAGACGTTGGGGTCGCTGCTTGGAGCCTTCCCTTATCCAACCGAATGCAGCAACGGGGCTCCTTGTCGATTGTCGGTGGCGAGTTCGAGAAGGGACCTGAATTCGGCCAGAGGTACTGGCCGTCCGAAAAGGAAACCTTGCATCTCGTGACATCCAAGATCGCGAAGGATCCTGGCCTGCACCTCATGCTCCACCCCTTCTGCGATTACGCTCATGTCAAGCGCTCGGGCCAGAGTGATCGCGCCTGCTACCAGCATCTTCTCCTTGTTGTCCGGCTTGAGGTCCTTCAACAGAGACTTGTCGAGCTTGATATGGGTGAAGCCGTAGGACTTGAGATAGTGAATGCTGGTGAAGCCTGTGCCAAAGTCATCTAGCGCGAGCGAAATGCCAGCCGTTTTGAGGGAATTTATTGCCTTGATCGCCATTCCCGGATTGGTGAGGAGATAACTCTCCGTCATTTCCAACTGTAGCCGTTCGGGTGGGAAACCGGTTTTTTCCATGACCTTGAGCACTTGCTGCTCGAAACCGGGATGTCGGAATTGGGCTGGCGAAACATTCACGCTCAGGTCCAGTCCGCCCATATCCCGAATTTCGCGGCAGGCACGCTCGAGCACGAAGAGGCCAAGAGGGTGTATCTGACCTGTCGCTTCGGCAACTTGGATAAACTCGTCGGGAGCCAGCTCGCCCTCCGCCCGGCGTGGCCAACGCAGCAATGCCTCGGTCGCAACAATCTTACCGCTGACGGCATCAACGATCGGTTGATACACAACATCGAATTCATTGGCCTCCAGGCCAGCACCGATCTGGCCTTCAATCTCGATCCTCCGCAGGCGGCCCTCATCAAGCGCATCGCTGTAAATCGCGACCTGGCCCTTGCCCTCAGTTTTTGCGTGATACATCGCAAGGTCTGCCCGGCGCAGCAATTCTCGCGAGTTCACGCCGTTGTCCATGTTGCTTGCAATCCCGACCGATCCACTGATCTGCAACACATGACGATCGACCAACACTGGAAGCGCCATCTGCTTGAGCAAGCGATGCGCCAGTTCCAGTGCGATTGCGTGCGCGTTTTCGATAGTTCCATCGGCTTCGAGGAGGACCGCAAATTCATCGCCGCCCACTCTCGCCAAAGTGGCATGCTCAGGACATTGTTCACGCAGCCGATGGCAGACTATCCGTATCAGTTCGTCTCCCGCATGATGACCGTGTTCGTCATTCACCAGTTTGAAGCCATCAAGATCGATAAACACGATTGCCAGGCTGTCCTGAGCCAAGACTTCCTGCCGGTCGAGGCGGTCGAGCCGGTCAAGCAGTTCCCTGCGATTGGGCAGTCCCGAGAGCGCGTCGGTGAAGGCGATCCGACGGTTTTCCGCACTAAGCTTTTCGGTCTCGAGCTGACGGATACGCAGTGTGCGACGTGATTGCACGACTTCGGCGAAAGAGCGGTTGAAGCTGTGTGTTACTACCGCCATCCCGATGCAAACGCAGCAAAGCACGAGCGACTGTGGCAGCAATTGGCCGCCTTCAACCCACGAGAAATAGAGCGCGAAAGATATCGTACTCACTGCTGCCACCAGCATCGCGGCTGCCCTCAGAGTCATAAGGCAGAAAACTGTGCTGACCTGACTCAAAGCAAGGAAAAAGGTAAGATTGCTCCGGGAAAATGCGTCGGCATCCTGGTAGACCCAGATAACCCAGACGTTGAAGGTCAGAGTGAGGACTACAGCAAGCCTGCAAGTCCGCTTGAGATGCGAGGTAATCTCGTCATCCCCAAGAGTGCTGCTATCGCCCTGACGGAGCCACCAGATCGCCCTGCTCATCGCAATGCCCGTGATAACTATGGGAGCGACGAGCGTCTTGGCGAGCAGATCAGGGTTGAACGACGTGACGGTGATGGCCAGCGTGTTGCAAATGAGAATCCCGTATAACAACGGGATGTGACCCTGGAACGAACGGAACTGCGCCCGCATCAATTCCGGGTCGCTCTTGTCCAAATCGAAGAGTCCAAAAAACTTGTTCATACCTAGCGACCCGACTGCTTCGCCAAAATTCCGAGTTTATCGGGTAGAGCCCAGCATTGAACCAAGGGTTATCGAATTGGCGAGAGAAGCACGGAGGTGAAGCATGCGACTTGTTAATGTCTTTGAGTGCTTTGCTCACTTTGGCGTGAAGGGTCTGGACTGAAGGATCTCTGCGCAAAACAGCATGTCGCCAGCGATGCTGAGCTGGCTTGCTGTGGCTGCGAGGGGCTACCGCGACGCCCTAACTGGCAGAAGTGTTTTGCTATGTTGTTTCGTGCTGCAAGGTGAGCGTCAGGTTTGCGCAGCCCTATGCGCAAGTATCGGGCCGGCGAGGTCATGCGCTCAGGTTCGATGCGCGACCGGCAAGTGCCAAGTCGAGTAGGACGCCCCCACATCTTTCCCGCCCTCTTCAGGCTGCAAGGTCGCCTGAAATCCTGTCCAGAATGCCCTCTCGGCTCACATGCAGCCGATTCCAGAGATCGAGCGCTGCAATCTTGTACCCTTCCGCAAGCGTTGGGTAATTGAAGCTGTTTTCGACAAAGTAGTTGAGCGTGCCGCCAAGATTTATCACCGCTTGGCCGATATGGATAAGTTCGCTGGCTCCCTCGCCAATAACATGGACACCAATGAGCTTGTGCGTTTCCCTGTTGCAAATCAGCTTCAAAATCCCTGTCTCCAGCCCCATGATATGTCCCCGCGAAGTCTCCCGGAAACGTGCGATCCCGCACTCATATGGAATGCCGGCCTCGCGCGCGGCATCTTCGGTCATGCCTACCGACGAAAGTTCGGGAACAGCATAAACACCGTAGGGCGGCGATTGATCATCGGCTTCTATCGGCGAACCGAAGGCATGGCATGCAACCGCCCGGCCTTGTTCCATCGATGTCGAGGCGAGGCTGGGGAAGCCAATCACATCTCCGGCAGCATAGATATTCGGGGTGGCAGTCTGAAAAGTCTTGCGGTCGACTTTCAACTGGCCTCGGCTGTCAGCGGACAGTCCTGCAGCCTCAAGGTTAAGCGCCGCGGTTGCCCCTTCGCGACCAGCCGTAAAGAGCACCATTTCCGAACCGATCAACCGACCGTCATTCAACTGGCAGATCGGGTTGCCCTCTTCTGAAAAATGTACATGCGCCAGCGAGCATCCAAGCCGCAAAGTGACACCGCGATCGCGCAAGGAGTGCACGAGGTGGTCAACGATCTCCGCGTCCATGAACTCAAGCAGTCGGTTGCGCGGTTCGATCAGCGTGACCGGAATGTCCAGCGCGCTGAAGATCGTGGCGTATTCAAGGCCGATAACACCGGCGCCGACAACGGTCAGGCTGCGCGGCAGGCGCGGCTGAAGGATGAAGTCGTCGCTATCGAGGACATTGGTCCGATTGAACGGAATATGCGCAGGCCGGAAAGGACGGGTGCCAACTGAAATGAGAATCTTTTCAGCCTCGATCCGTTCTTCAAGTGTCGATCCGTCCACGTTGCGCGCAACGGCAATCTCGTTTGGTCCTACAAAACGGCCTTTGCCGTTCAGGATGCGAACTCCATTACGGGCAAACTGATGTTCAAGAACCGCGACTTCATATTCAAATGTCTTGGTTATGCGCTGATTGAGGTCGTTGGGTGCTATGGTGGCCCGGGAGCGATATCCTTGTCCATAGAAGGCGCGTTCGCGCCATCCTGAAAGGTTTAATGCGGTCTCGCGCAGCGTCTTTGAAGGGATAGTCCCGGTGTGAACCGAAACCCCGCCAACCTTGCTGCGATCGTCGACGACCACAACCTTCTTGCCCAGCTTGGCGGCCTGGATCGCAGCCCGGCGACCTGCAGGACCTGCTCCAAGAACTATGAAATCGAAACGTTGCATGACTTCTCCCTTCAGAGAAGGACGGCTGCAAGTTTGAAAAGTTAACCATAGCAGGAACCGAGACCGCTTTCGCCTCAGCGGTCTTGTTCCATTGGTAGTTTCGCCAGCAGCAGGCCGGGGACGTCGCAGCCACTGTATCAGTTAGCCGCAGGTGGGCGTGTTAGAGGACGGTGAGCCAGAGACAGATTGAGGAAATGGAACAATCTGATTTTATCCCGCAATTTCACATTTTTCCGGAATTGCGGGATAAATCGCTGCAATCCCTATTCCGCTGGGTGGCAAGGAAATGCCAATTCATGCGGCTATACAATGGGTGCATGAAAAAGACTCGCGAAGGTATCAGCCAATCTCGGCTGGCGATATCAGCCCGCCAAAAATGAGAAAGGGAGAAAACTCCGGCCCCGATTACTGTGATATTCGCTATCCGAGGGCGAGCCAAGAAGCGCAATTGATTAGTGGCTCATAAGGCTTCAAACGGGCATGGATTAGTGCGAAAACTCGACCCAAAAATACACTGTCCCGGTCACGAATCCGGACCCGAATTTCCACAACTTTCGGTTGGGGGCATGACTGGGGGCATTGCTAAAAGGTTCTCGGCGGACTTGCTGATATATCATTGTTTTAAAAACAGAATTTTGAGTCACGTAAGCGGCACCAGCTTCTTTTCCATTGCACCTTGCATCTCGAAATCGCGTTTGTCCTACGGGTAGACTGCCGGGCGCTTGGCCAGTTTGGCGGCGACGCTTTCCATGAATTCCGGCGATCGCAATTGCGCGGCGAAGATCGCGCTTTCGGTGGCCATCACTTCGCTCACCTGCGCGTTTTGGGTGCGCAGCAGCGCCTTGGTGTGGCGCATCGCCTGCGGGGCGGCGCGGGCGATGGTGAGGGCGAGCGCACGGGCTTCCGCGGCAAAGCCCTCGTCGGCGAAGATGCGCGAGATCAGCCCCATGCCGAGCGATTCCTCCGCCGTCAGCACGCGCCCGGTCATGAACACGTCGCTCGCCGCGGCCATGCCGATGGCCTGCGGCAGCAGCAGCGACGATGCGGCTTCTGGCACGAGGCCGAGCGAGACGAACGGCGCGGCGAAGGTGGCGGATTGCGCGGCGCAGACCAGATCGCAATGCAGCGTCAGCGTCAGCCCGACGCCGATCGCCGGGCCGTTGACCGCCGCCACCAGCGGTTTCTCGCAATCGCGGATTGCGTGGAGGAACTGGATCACCGGGGGCAGATCATGATCGGCCGCGCCGCCGCCTGCCGCAGCCATCGAGAAATCCTGAAGATCGTTGCCGCTGGTGAAGTAGTCGCCTTCGCCGATGAACATCAGCGCGCGCGCTTCGTCGTCTTCGCGATAGGCGTTCACCGCGTCCGCCATCGCCTGATACATGGCCTGTGTGATGGCGTTCTTCTTCTCCGGGCGCGTGAGGGTGACTGTGGTGACGCGCTCGGAATGGTCGATGCGGATATGGTCGGACATGGGGACGGTGGACTCGTGCTGGTTGACGTTTACGCAAACGTTAGATTGCGCAAGACCCGCTTGGCAAGGCTTCCCCAACGGCACCCCGTCATTTGGGTGGCATGCGGATTGCCCCGTCAAGTCGGAACTGGTGCCCGTTGATGTAGGAATTGCGCGCAATTTCCAGGATCAGCGATGCGAACTCCTCCGGCTTGCCGAGGCGTTTGGGGAAGGGGACGCTGGCGTTCAGCTGGTCCCACATCTGCGGATTGCGGTCCTTCATGCCGAGCATTAGCGGCGTTGCAAAAATGCCGGGCATGACCGAATTGACGCGGATGCCCAGGTCCATCAGATCGCGCGCCATCGGCAGGACAAGGCCGTTCACCCCCGACTTGCAGCTGCCATAGATGACCTGTCCGATCTGCCCGTCCTGCGCCGCGACGCTGGCGGTAAGGGTGATCGACCCGCGTTCGCCGTCTTCGTTCAGGGGATCGCTGTTTGCCATTCCCAGTGCGGAGATGCTGGCGACGCGATAACTGGCGACGAGAATGCCCTGCGCGCCGAATTCGTAATCCTCGGTCGAAAGGCGCTTGTATCCGCCGCTCGCCTTGTCCCAGCCCAGCGTCTTGCCGCGGCGCGAGGCCATGGCGCAGTGGACGGTCACGCGTTCCTGCCCATTGGCGGCGCGCGCGGCGGCAAAGCCGGCTTCGACGCTGGCTTCGTCCATGATGTCGACATGGTGGAAAGTCCCGCCGATGGCGGCGGCGTGTTCCTCGCCAGCCTCGTCGTTGATGTCGAAGATCGCGACTTTCAGCCCGGCCTCGGCCAGAGCGGTCGCGCTAGCCCGTCCCAGTCCCGATGCGCCTCCGGTAACGACGGCTGCCATTCCTTGTTCGAGTTTCATTGCCTCTCCTCAGATCACTTTGAGACCCTGCCTAGGGCCAGTCGCGTCGCATTGCCACCTGTTCGATTTGTGGGCGAAATGCTGGCGGCGCTGGCGCGGCGTGGCGGGGATGCTAGGGCAGGGCATGGACTCTTTCCTGTTCTGCCTGATCCTCACCTTCGCCATCGCGCTTGGCGGGAAAGAGCAATTGATCGTCGCGCAGTTCACCGATGCGATCGGGCGGACATACGCTTTGCTGGCGGCGGCCGCGCTGTGCGCGCTGATCAGCGCGGCGGTGATGGTCTATTCGTCGGGCCTGATCGCCGGGGTCATGCCACCCCGCGCCGCGCATATGCTCGTCGCCTTCGCGCTGGCGATTGCCGCTTTCGAACTGTCTTGGCCCAAGCGGGTCAAGCCGATGAAGGAGCCGACCCGCTCGATCATCGCCATCGGCGCAGTGGTGCTGGCGCGCCAGATCGGCGATGCCGCGCGCTTCGTGGTCTTCGCCTTCGCGGTAGAGGCCAATTATCCCGTCACCGCCCTGATCGGGGGAACCTTGGGAGGCATCGCGGCGGTAGCGCTGGGATGGGCTCTGGGCCTCGCGCGGCTAGAGAAATTGCCGCTGCGCCTGATCCGCATCGCGATGGGCCTGTGTTTGATTCTTGCGGCAGTAGTGATCGGTTTGAATGCTCGTTACACGTTCCTGTAATCGCTTTGTACGATCACTGCGTATTGGATTTTCTCGGATCAATCCTCCTTCCCATCCATTGGTCTAATGAACATATCAACGGCGCTGGTTCCGCAGTTTTCGGCGCTCAACCAATTGAAATGGAGGACAAACATGCTTGACCCCAACAACAATTCGACGACCCAGATGGTTGCTGAAATCAACGCTCTTCTGGCCGATCACTTCGCGCTATACGTAAAGACCAAGAATTTTCACTGGCACGTGAAGGGACCGCGTTTCCGCGACCTGCACCTGCTGTTTGACGAACAGGCGCTGCAAATCCAGGGGCAGATCGACGCTATCGGCGAACGCGCCCGAAAACTGGGCGGGGACACGATCACTTCGGTGGGCATGATTTCGCAGCACACTCAGGTGAAGGATCAGGACAATGCCGCGCTTTCGGCGGAAGACATGATCCGCGAGTTGCGCGATGACAATGCCGCAATGGTCGCCCGACTGAAGAAGATGAAGGATGTCGCAGAAACCGCAGGAGACAACGCCACCGACGGTCTGATCGACGACTGGACCGATATGGCCGAGGAGCGCGTGTGGTTCC
This sequence comes from Erythrobacter sp. Dej080120_24, assembly GCF_036322605.1. GTDB lineage: Bacteria > Pseudomonadota > Alphaproteobacteria > Sphingomonadales > Sphingomonadaceae > Erythrobacter > Erythrobacter aurantius. The sequence goes on along the minus strand of NZ_AP027262.1, from coordinate 3,170,757 downwards.
TCAATTCCTTGCTCGGATAACCGCATCATACGAAACGCGAAAAAACGCGTTCGCAGGAGAAAGGGCCGTTTCCGCTTTGCGGGAGCGGCCCTTTTGCTATGCGTGCCGGTATGCAGAACGTCACGATCATTCACGGCGGCGACAAGGCCGCAATCGTCCAATGGCTGGCCGGGTGCCTGAAGAAAGCAAGCGCCATCACCATTCCGGGCGGTTCCACCCCGTTTCCGATCCTCGAGGCGCTGATCGCAAGCGATGCCGTCAACTGGACGGGGATGCAGGTCTGGCCCAATGACGACCGGATCGTGCCCGAAGATCACGAGGCATCGAACACGGGCAAGATTCGCGCCCTGCTGGAGCCGTTGGGGGCTGATATCATTGCCCTTGCCGAAGACAGTGAGCCTCCGAAGTTCGACCTGACTTGGCTGGGCATGGGGCCGGACGGGCACACCGCTTCGCTGTTTCCCAACACCGATCCGCAAGTCGACGATCCGCAGGCGATGCGTCGCCTCACACCCGATCCTTTGCCCGCTCACGCGCCCTTCGACCGGATCACACTGACGCTGCCCGCATTGCTCGAAACACGGGCAATCCTGTTTACGCTGGGCGGTTCGGGCGAAAAGCAGGAAGTGTTCGAAGCGGCGATGCGTGGCGAACACGATCTGCCGGTTGCGCGGCTGCTCAAGGCGGCAGAGGCACGTGGCATTCCGGTGGCATGCTTCGCCTGATCGAACGCCTGCTGCCGCGGGCTCTCCACCGCGCGCTGATGCCGGTTGCGCACCGGGTGCGTCATCGCTGGCGCACATGGCGCGGTGTCCCGATTGCCGGGGTCAGCGTGGTGATCACCAATATTTCCGGCGATGTGCTGTTGCTCCGGCACTCCTATGGCCCTGACGTCTGGGCGCTGCCGGGCGGTGGGTTGAAACCGGGTGAAGATCCCGCAGACTGCGCCCGGCGCGAGATTGCGGAAGAACTTGGCGTGGAGCTGGCCAATCTCCAGCCGCTCAAGGTGTTGGAAGAAGAACTCTCGGGTTCCCCGCACAAGGCGTATCTCTTCACGGGCGTTTGCGACACCCGCCCGGTGCCTGATCAGCGCGAAGTAGTGGAAGCGCGGTTCTTCCCTTCACACTCTCTGCCCGAACCGCTGGGGGAAATTACCCGCCGCCGGATTTCTGCATGGAGATCGCGGGGTATAGCCGATCAAAGCAGCGACAGTTGAGCATCATCGCGCGGCGGTTCATCCTCATCGCCGCGCTCCAGATTTGAAAGCGTCAGCCCCATCAGCCGGATCGGCATGGGCAGCGGCAAAGCCTCTTCGAGCAATTCGCGGCTGAGCCGGGCGAACTCCGCCTTGTCCTCGACCCAGTGTGAAACCGATTTCGCACGGGTCATGTTCTGGAAATCGGTGAACTTGACCTTCAGCGTCACCGTACGGCCCCGTGCGCCCGCACTTTCGATCCGCTCCCAAACGATCTCGATGATGTTCTCCAGCGTCTCACGCAGGGCCGAACCGCTGGAGATGTCCTCGCTGAATGTGCGTTCCCCGCCAACCGATTTGCGCACACGATGGGCGCGCACGGGCCTGAGGTCGATCCCGCGTGCGGCGCGATAGAGATAGTCCGCAAACGATCCGAAGTTCGCACGCAGAAAAGCGATGTCCTTCGTCGCCAGATCCGCACCGGTTTCGATCCCCAGCCGCTTCATCTTCTCCTCCGCTTTCGGCCCGACGCCGTGAAATCGCCGGATCGGCAGCCCCGCCACAAATTGCGCGCCTTCGCCCGGGCGGATCACGCACAGGCCATCGGGCTTGTTCTGATCCGAGGCGAGCTTGGCGAGGAACTTGTTGTAGGAAACCCCCGCGCTTGCCGTCAGCTGCGTCTTGGCCTTGATCTCCTGCCGGATCAGCTCGGCAATCCGCGTGGCGCTGCCGATCCCCAGACGATCCTCGGTCACGTCGAGATAGGCTTCGTCGAGGCTCAGCGGCTCGACATGCGGCGTGTGGTGTTCGAAGACGCGGCGGATCTGGCGGCTTACCTCCTTGTAGGCATCAAATCGCGACCGCACGAAGATCAGGTCCGGGCACAGCCGTTTCGCGGTAATGGAGGGCATGGCGCTGCGCACGCCGAATTTCCGGGCCTCGTAACTCGCCGCCGCCACGACGCCTCGCCCGCCCGATCCGCCGACGGCCACCGGCTTGCCCCGCAATTCGGGATTGTCGCGCTGTTCGACGCTGGCAAAGAAGGCATCCATATCGACATGGATGATCTTCCTGAGGCCCATCGCGGCCTCTTCCATGTCATCCGAAGGCGTGTCCTTTGCCATGCCACCCGAATAGTCCTTTGCGCGCGCCGAAGGAACTGTTGCCGGAACCAACCGCCGCTCCCGCCATTTTGTGCACATGCGAAAAGAACAGTGGTCATCGGGTGAGGCGATTGGCAAAGGGGCCGCCATGGCAGCCGCTAACCCAGTCTCCGCGCCCGCCAGACAGCTCGGCGAAACCGAGCTGATCTGGATGATGGCCTTGCTGATGGCACTTCAAGCCTTTGGTATCGATGCGATTCTCCCCGCGCTGGACGAGCTTGCGGTGTCGCTGGCGGTGGAAGGGAACGATCGGCAATTCGTGATCGGCGTGTACTTGCTGACCGCGGGTGTCGGCGCGCTCGTGCCTGGCGCTCTGGCTGACCGGTTCGGGCGCAGGCCGATCCTGCTTGGGTCCATCGCAGTCTACATCGTCCTCTCGCTCGCCAGCGCGCTGGCACCGACATATGACGCGCTGATCGCCATCCGCGCCGCGCAGGGCTTTTTCGGAGCGGGCATTGTCGCGCTTCCTCCGGCGATCATTCGCGACCGTGTGGGTGGCGACAAGATGGCCCGGATGATGAGCCTGATCTTCGTGATCTTCCTGATGGTGCCCGCCATCGCGCCCAGCATCGGCGAATTGATCCTGATGGTGGCGGATTGGCGCGCGATCTTTGCCGCCATGGCGCTGCAGGGCATTCTGGTGGGCTGTTGGGTCTATTACCGCCTGCCTGAAAGCCTGACCCCGGAAAACCGCCAGGCGATCCTTCCCGGCGTGATCGCGCGCAACATGGGCCACGCGCTCAGCAATCCGCGCATCATCGGCTATGTCATGGGCAGTTCGCTGGTGTTCGGCGCACTGTTCGGCTTCATCAATTCATCGCAGCAATTGATCACCGAGACGTTCGGCGCCGGCGATATTTTCCCCATCGTCTTCGCGATTTGCGCCGGGTCGATGGCGTTTGCGAGCTGGTCCAATTCGCGCATCGTCGAACGCTTTGGCGCGCGCCGGGTCAGCCACACGGCGCTGTTCGCCTTTATCATCGTCGCCAGCCTGCAGGTCTGGTTTGCCTTCGACCCGAACGAGACGCTGTGGCATTTCGTGCCGCTGATGGCGATCAACATGATGCTGCTCGGCTTCATTGGCAGCAACTTCGGCGCGATCGCCATGAACCCGTTCTTCTCCATCGCCGGGGCGGCAAGTTCGGCGCACGGATTTGTCCGTATGACGACGGCGGCCTTGCTGGGCGGGGCGATCGGATACGCCTATGACGGAACCGCGCAGCCGCTGGCGTTGGCGCTGCTGGCGAGCGGGCTGATCTGCCTCGCGCTGGTGCTGTTCAGTGAAAAGGGCAGGCTGTTCGGCCCGCCCGACGCGGCGCTGGGCGTAACCCGAATGAAGAACATCTGAGGCTCGCCCGGACCGAGCTACCTCTCCCCTTCCAGCCGCCGCCACGCCAGTCCGGCGAACTCGCACAGGAGCGGCCGCGTATCGCGCGGGTCGATGATGTCCTCGACATTGAAGCGTTCGGCGGAGCGGAAGGGCGATGTGACCTTGGCCAGCCGCTCGCGGATTTCCTCAAGCAAGGCCGCCGGATCGTCGGAGGCTTCGAGTTCGGATTTGTAGGCCACCTCCAGCCCGCCCGCGATGGGCAGGCTGCCCCAGTCGCCGGAGGGCCAGCAATAGCGATACTGGTAGCGTTCGGCATTGCTCATCGCGCTGCCCGCAATGCCATAGGCGCGGCGCAGGACGATGGAGGCGAGCGGCACGGTGGCGCGGTAGATCGCGTTCATCGCGTTGACGCCGTAACGGATCGTCCCCGCCATCTCCGCCTCGCGCCCGATCATGAAGCCGGGGTTGTCGACAAGGTGGACAATCGGCAGGCGGAACTGGTCTGCCAGTTTGACGAAGCGTTCGACCTTTTCGCTGGTCTTGGCCTCCCATGATCCGCCCAGATAGCTGGGATCGCTGGCAATGACGCAGACCGGCCAGCCATCGAGCCGGGCGAGGGCGGTAATCGCGGCGCGGCCCCAGTGCTTGCCGATTTCGAACACGGTGCCGGTGTCGAACACCATCTCCATGCAGCGCCGCATCGAATAGACCTGCTTCGGATCACGCGGGACGAGGGAGAGCAGCGCCTCTTCCTTACGGGTGGCGGGATCGGTGCAGAGCGAGCGCCTTGCGGGTTGCCCGACATATTCGGGCATGAAGCTGAGGAAATGCCGCGCGCGGGCGAAGGCTTCGGCCTCGCTCGCCACTTCGTCGTCTACCACGCCGTTGCGGGTGTGGATTTCCGATCCGCCCAGCCGCTCCTTGGCTTCCTCGTGGCTGGTCGAGCCGTCCTTGTAGGCGTCGCCCAGGCCATCGACCACGGCGGGGCCGGCAGCGAAGATCTGCGAGAGGCCCTTGACCATGATCGAATAGTGGCTGGCGACCGTCCGCGCCGCGCCCAGCCCCGCCGTCGGGCCAAGTGCCAGCGCCACCACCGGCACGGTGTCGAGGTTCGTCACCACATCGCCCCAGCCGGGCACCGCCGGGATATAGGTCGCGCCGATCTGTTCGAGCGTCTTGACGCTGCCGCCGCCGCCGGTGCCGTCGATCATGCGGATGATGGGCAGCTTCAGTTCGTGCGCCATCCGTTCGGCCTGCACCATCTTGCGGGCGATCCCCGCATCCGCCGCGCCGCCGCGAATGGTGAAATCGTCCGCCGTGGCAACCACCGGGCGACCGTTGATCAGCGCCTTTCCGAAAAGGAAAGGGGCGGGAGTGACGGACTGGAGATCGCCATTGGCGTCATACTTGGCGGACCCTGCGATCTTGCCGATCTCGCGGAAGGAGCCTTCGTCGCACAGCGCCGCCAGCCGCGCCCGGGCATCCATCTTGCCGCGCCCATGCTGCCGCGCCACCTTGTCCGCGCCGCCCATCTGTTCGGCCAGCGCTTCGCGTTGGCGCAGTTCTTCGAGTTCTTTTTCCCAGGTCATTCGTCTTTCCCCCTCCCCTTCAGGGGAGGGGGTTAGGGGGTGGGGGTGGCACGCGCAATGCCTGCGAAGGGCACCACCCCGCTGCGACTAGGCTCGCTTCGCTCACCAAGTCTCACTGCCCCTCCCCTGAAGGGGAGGGAGTTGAAGTGGCAGGCACCACCGTGCACAACACCGCCTCGACCTGCACCTGCGACCCCGCGCTGACGCTGAGCCCCTCGACCACCCCGTCGAAGGGCGCGGTGAGGGCGTGCTCCATCTTCATCGCCTCGAGCACCATGAGCCGCTGCCCGGCGGTGACCGCATCGCCCTCGGCGACATCGACCGCGATGACCTTGCCCGGCATCGGCGCGATGATCGCGCCATCGGCGGCGGAGGCGGCTCCGACTCCCTCATGCCTGTCATACTCTGCGAAAAACCATCGACCGCTTCGCGGAATCGCCCAGCCACCCTCTACTTTCTCTGCGTAGAGTTCGCTTCGCTTCCAACTGTCTGAAAGTTCAACGGTTTCGCTTTGGCCATTCACCCGGACTGGAATACCGCGCTCGATGGGTGAGTTGAGACGAAAACCCCAAGCTTCGCGCCAAGGCTGCGCTGGACCTGAACTTACCAGCTCCAGTCGATCATCGACGAGATCGTGCTTCCGGTTTTGCCACTCGCTTGCTGCAATTGCGACTGCACCAGCCCAGAACACTTCGTCCTCTGGTTCACGCGGGGGCAACAAGTCTGCCTTGTGCTTCTCGATGAAGCCAGTGGTGATGTCGCCCGAAAGAAATTCCGGGTGCTCCAATGCTCGCCAGATGAAGGCTGCATTTGTCTGCACCGGCCAAACATCGATCCGCTTGCAGACGTCTGCTACCGCTTGAGCCGCCTCGCTACGACTGTCGCGATGGACGACGATCTTTTCGATCATCGGATCGTAGAAACCAGTTATCTCGTCGCCTTCTTCGTATCCCGTTTCTATCCGCGCTCGCTCGAAGTGGGGTCGGTAAATTTTCAGTGGTCCGGTGCTTGGCAGGAAGTCGATAGGATCTTCCGCATAGAGCCGCGCCTCAATGGCATGGCCGTTGATCGACAGATCTTCCTGCGAAAGTGGGATCTGGTGCCCACTGGCAATGCAGATTTGCCATTCCACCAGATCGACCCCGGTGATTTCCTCGGTGACGGGGTGCTCCACCTGAAGCCGGGTGTTCATCTCCATGAAGAAGATGCGGTCGGCGCGCAGGCCGTCTGAGGCGTCTGCGATGAATTCGATCGTGCCTGCGCCCTCGTAATCGACCGCCTTGGCGGCGCGCACGGCGGCGGCGCAGATGGCTTCGCGGGTGGCTGCGTCCATGCCGGGGGCGGGGGCTTCCTCGATTACCTTCTGGTGGCGGCGCTGGAGCGAGCAGTCGCGCTCGAACAGGTGGACGACGTTGCCGTGGCTGTCGCCGAAAACCTGCACCTCGATATGGCGGGGCGAGGTGATCCACTTCTCGAGCAAGACCTCGTCATTGCCGAAGCTCGCCTTGGCCTCGCGGCGACAGCTTTCGAGCGCGGCGGCGAAATCAGCAGGCGCGTCGACCTTGCGCATCCCTTTACCGCCGCCGCCTGCGACCGCCTTGATCAGCACGGGATAGCCAATGGCCTCGGCTTCGGCGGTGAGCCGCTCGACCGATTGATCCGACCCGTCATAGCCCGGCGTCACCGGCACGCCGGCGGAGCGCATGAGCTGCTTGGCCGCGTCCTTGAGGCCCATTGCGCGGATGCTTTCGGGCTTCGGCCCGACCCAGATCAGCCCGGCGTCGATCACCGCCTGCGCAAAGTCGGCGTTCTCCGACAGGAAGCCGTAACCCGGATGGATCGCGTCAGCCCCGGTCTGCTTCGCCGCTGCGATAATCTTCTCGCCGACCAGATAGCTTTCGGCCGCAGGCGAGGGGCCGATATGCACGCTCTCGTCGGCGCTCCGCACATGCAGAGCCTTGGCATCGGCATCGGAATAGACCGCGACCGTCGCGATCCCCATTGCGCGCGCGGTGCGCATGATCCGGCAGGCGATCTCGCCGCGATTGGCGATCAGCAGCTTGGCAATCATTGTTCGATTTCCCAATGCGCGTTCACCTGTGCGACAATCGCGTCGCAAGCGGCAGGCGGCTCCATTGTGAAGCTGGTGTTGGCGACTTTCCAGCCGTCATCGGTCTTGATCATGCTGAGTGAATTGATGCCGCAATGGCTCAGCTTTTCCTCGACGGTGAAGTAATACGGCCCCCACACCTGCGCCATGTCGCCATCGACCAGCACCGTTTCGATATGCATGAATTCGTCGACTTTGCGCGTCTGCGTGGCCCAGCGCGCGAGGTGATCGGCGGCCGGCACCACGTCTATGCGTGGGGCCTCGGGGTTCATCCGGCTGTGCACGAATATCATGCCTTCGGGCAGCAAGGTGTTTGCCAGCGCAGTCTTGTCGTCGCTTCGCAGCGCCTCGAAAAAGGCTTCGACGCCGTCCATCACCTCGATCTGGTCGCTGGTGGGAGAATTGGCGAGCACGGGCGCGGCGGCAAGGCCGAGCAGCGCGGCGGCGGATTTCAGGAGTCCTCTCATGGCCCGTGGATTAGCCACACGCCGTGCGCCTGTCGAGCGCAGTCAGGAGGGGCGGAAATCCTTGATCCCCCATGTGATCGGCCCGTCGGGGTGTTTTTCGCGGTTGATGATCGCCGAAAGGAAGGCCCGCGCGCCATACAGCGCCTTTTCCCAGCGCGGGACATAGGTGCGGCTGTTCCATGCTTCGGTGCCGCGAGCGCGAACCTTGCGGCCGATCGCGCCATAGATGCGCGCGGCGGAAAGCACCGCCCAGCGGCTGCGGAACGGCAGGCGTTCAGCTCCGACGCGCGCGGCGGCTTCGTGCTTTTCCACCAGCGCCACCAATCGCGCGGCCATTTCGGCGAGTTCTTTGCGGTGGTGCGGCTTGGTATGCTGGCCGGGTTCGATATCCTGTTCGACCAGC